>LNEN01000285.1 GCA_001464155.1 Cytophagales bacterium Ga0077538
AAGACGGCACTGTCGTATGAAAATTTTTGTTTGGTCAATCGGTTCTCCACAACAAAGGCAACAGAACTGGCTGTAAGTAACCATTGTGTTGAAACCTGTACATGACGATACAGGGGACTTAGTCTATTCTCTACCAACAGGTGCGCACCCTCTTTTTTACGCACTACCATAACACCTTCTTCTTCTGTAACTTTTTGGTCATCCGATGACAGTATGCTTTGCAGGCGATTGTCGAGCAAGGCATAGCGAGTTCCGTTACGCACCAACAGATAGTTTGTCGTAAAGCGCTGCACCTCATCAAAAGGCTCGGTGAAAACCAGAGCAGCACCATTCGCAACTGCTCCCATCGATTCCAGCGTAACGAGTTGCCATCCCTTATCGGTTTTAAAGGCCAATGCGGTACCCAGCGATACAAGCTCCAACCAATTTCCAGAAATTATTTTTCTCCCGGTAAGTGTGTAAATCGTTTGTTGCTCTGCTCCTTTCACCACAAAAAAATGCTGCCCCAAGAAGGAGGCATCTTGCGCGAGTATCAAGCGACCGGACTTGTGCAGGATGCGGGTGCTTTCCGCTCTTCTTATTTTAAGAAATCCCGATCCAAGATCGATGAAGTCCTGTACACCCAAGGCCAATACTTTTTCATTGCGCGCCAGTACTTTATCCCCAGCCCACAATACATCCTGACTAAATCCTTCGCATAAGACATCAGTACTGAGCGAGTCGGTAATCTTCATCGGTCGTTCATACCCTTCCGCATCGATAAAGCCATAGGCACCATTTTTCCAGACGGGAAACCATACATGCCTTTCCTGCTCTTGCACCACCCGCAAGGAGTCATTCATAAAATCTAAAACCGGTGAACGCTGCTCTTTAGTAAGGTGATACAAGTAGTTGCGTGCTTGTCGGGTGTACGCATTGTCCGGGTAGCTTGTGAGGAATTGCCGAAAGACGTGTTCTTCTCCCGAAGCAGTAGCTAATTCAAATACAGCTTGCTCGGCTTGTGTACGATAAGGACTTTGTGGATAGTCCTTTACAAACGCTGCATAGCTGTTCAATTTCTTATCCTTGGTCTTCGCATCAAACAACAATTTTTCATAGCGACTCTTCGCCTCTTCTCTGCGTTGAGAGTTTGGATAACGATCCAGATAGCTTGCATAGACTTGATATGTATTTTGTTTCAAGGCATCCAAATAGGCCACCTCGTGTCGCAACTCAATGGCACGCGCCCACTGCAGTGCCGATGGATAGTGATCAATAAAGAACGTATAACTCGCTTCTGTATTAAGGGTAGTAGCCCGCTGAAAAGCAGCACTGTCAATTAAGTCCTTCAACCTGAAAAGCCCCGTGCTATCGAAAGGAAAACGCATGGCTTTCTCTCTCTCCTTTTTTGTTACGTTGTTAAAGTAGCGCAGGGTACGGGCCGTTTGTATCGCTGCGGAGTCAATATGAAATTGAGGGTTGCCGGTGGTGAAGAAAAACCAGGCGTATACATAATTTGCGCCCAGGTTAAGACTATCCTTGCGCAAGGCTTTCTGCACTTGCTGTTCTGTTTTAGCCCAGCGTTCCTTGCCCAGATTATTCCAGGCGGTACGCTCTGGTGCTAATTGTGCTTGCCCAAGGCTGGGCACGAGCAGAATCCAGAGAATAACCAGCAAAGAGATGCTACTTTTCATACAACGTAAGATGCGAAGGTACGGATTGATGCTTTGTCTTCCCTTGTCCAAATTCAATTCCTGATGGAATATTGTGAGCCGGGAAATATTTTTTATCTTCAACGTTGAAATTTTCTGACCAATGGCCAAACTTAAAAATATTGTCAAACAGCTTTCGGAGAAAGACTTTCAGGCTATCCACGATAGTCTTGTAGAAAGTAATGCTGATAAGTCTGCTTATCTGCTTAAATCTCTTCGCGAAAGGCAGCTTTCTGACAATAAGATTATGGCCGAATTGGAGGTGAATGCTAATGCGTACTACACGCTGCGTTCTCGCCTCAACCTGAAAATTGAAGAGTACTTAATGGCTCAGCTAGAAAGTCCACGAACGGATGTGCTGAAGAAACTGGCCAACATCAACGAAGTATTGTTCACTAAAAAGAAAGCCATCTCGGTAGCCACGCTTAAAAAGCTGGAGAAGGAGTTGCTGGACTATGACTTAGCTAACGAGCTGACTACCATCTATAAATCACTCAAAAAGCTCAACATCAATTCTCCCGATTACTTCCAGTATTCACAATTATACAACCGCCATGTGGCCTACATGCTGGCCCTGGACAAGGCCGAAGACTTGCTGGCGGATTACTTTAAGAAGTACGGAGATTACTTGTTTACCGGAGGCGAAGTAGAAAAGCTGAGTCTGACCTTGTTGCTGAAGGAGATGGAAAATGTTTCCAAACTCTACCAGTCGCACCGTTTGTTTGTCTACCACAGTTGCATGTCTATTTTCCATCGCCTCTTTGTGGAGCCGGACGATACCTATCGCCCTGACTTAGAGTCGATCGAAGATGTGTTTGCCAAAGTGCAGAAGATTTTTGAGACCTATAACCTCGATGCCATTTACTACCATCTCAACCTGGTGTTCGAATTCCTGCGCTTAGAGTATTACACCCATTACAAAGTATACCGCGAGTCGGAGAAATACTTTGAAGAGGTTAACGATGCGGCTACCAACTTGTTAGTGAACTATCCTACCTATACCTATCCGGGTCAATTTCTGATCAATAAGCTACAGCGCCACTTGCGCCTCAATACAGAGTCAGAGTTATATGCCGAGAATGAAACACTCTTCCTTGACTTTGAAGTAGATCCATTGGACACCACCAAGCACACCATCTACATTGTATACCGTGCATTGGCTTGCTACTATGCAGGGAAATACGATGAAGCAGCTAAAGTCTTAAACGGGCTGTTGAATGAAGTGAGTTTGAAAAAGTACCCCATTACCTTTATGGAAGTGAAGGCCCTGCTCTCTTTACAATACGTCATGCTGCAGGACTATGAACTCTTCAATCAGTTGAGCAATAGCATACAGCGTCAGATTCGCTTGCTTGGCAAAGACAGTTGCGAAAACATCTTGTTGTTCTTAAAGGTGTTGAAGATAACCACCAGCGAGGCCAAGAAAGAAAAAGCTAAGAAGATCAATGCGGTACTCCCTAAACTAAAAACCTTGGAAGTCAAGTACTTTGCGCCAACGCTTTTGATTCGCTTTGATGATAAGTTTGTAAAACAGCTTACTGATATTGAACCGGTTACAGATTAAACGGGAGTAAATTAAATCTGAGGATGCGACTCACGTCTTAATTGATAACGGTATAACATCAAAAAAAATGTCATGCCGAACTTGCCTGCCTGTACGGAGCCGTTTCGGCAGAGGCAGGTTTCGACATCTAAGTAAAAAGCATTGTAAGGTGCCGAAGAATCCCGATCTAGCATCCATTGCCGTCAAGTTAATGAGAAAAGTATAGTGGGAGTATCTTGAAATCAGTAATCTATTTAAGCAAGGCGGATTGGTATGAGTAATTAGTCTTTGATTATTTTGAAAAGTTTTTCCTCACAGATGGTCATTCAACGATTTATTTGCCATCCTCCATTATATTTCTTTGTTCCTTTTGTCTTGACACAAAAGGAACCAAAAAGTCAAGAGCCAATTATGCTCCCCCGCCCATCCTATCTACTAATAACATGTACAATCAATCTTACTGAATGTCTTTCTACCAGTCTGCTTGCGAGACGCCTAATTCTATCTTTGGTCTGGTAGGGAATGGAGCGGATAGAATTCAGCGTTGAGCGAGCGGACGAGGCCCAGCGGCCTGAGCGACAACGAAATTTGAAAATGTAAAGGTTGCGTTCTTTAGAAAACAAAACATCATAACCGATCTAAACCCGTTATACAGCCCTTAACTTGACGGGTATGGACTAACATCATGACGGCATGACAATCATTCATTATTGAAAATCGCTTTTAGGATAAAAAGCGGATACTCAGAAAATTAAACTTCGAGTTTGATAATGCTTTCGTGCGAGAGGGGCTTGTTTAAATACAACTTCACGTTCTCGTATTTTTTCGAGCGGTTAAAATCCTGTGGGTTAATGGACGAGGTGAGCATCACAATTCTGCATTTCTTTTTCGCAATCTCGCCTAGCTTTTCGAATTCATCGAGGAATTGAAAACCATCCATGAGCGGCATATCAATGTCTAGAAAGATGACATCGGGCAACACCTGATCGGCCACGCCTGTCTTCTCCATGTTCTTCAAAAACTCTATGGCGCTCTTTGCACCGGTATGTGTGTAGATGTTCTCTGCAATGGACGCTGCTTCAATCATTTTTTGATTAATCAGATTATCAATCTCATTATCGTCAATCAACATTACAGTTTTGTACCTCTTTGCCATGGAAAAAACGGTTTATTCATTAAAAATATACAAATGAGGCTACATTCCAAACAGACATTTGATTATTAAAAAGGTAATTCTTGACCGTACGGTCGATTGGCTATCCGAAAGCGTAGAAGTACTTACTAGGAAAGGCAAAAAAGGCCAGCTGAATTTGCCTCTACCCTCTCCTATTTTTCAAAGTGAAATGAACCACATAGGAACATAGAAGGTGATTCTGCTATGTGAACTATGTGTCTATGTGGTTAAACTGACCTTTTAATGCCCTGATCCAAAAAAATTGAACCACATAGGAACATAGAAAACATAGCAACTGATTCACTCTATGTGTCTATGTGGTAAATCTGGACTCTTAGATATCGAACCTAATACCTTGCGCTAACGGCAGGGTACTGCCATAATTGATGGTGTTGGTTTGTCTGCGCATATACACTTTCCAGGCATCGGATCCCGACTCGCGTCCGCCACCGGTTTCTTTCTCACCACCAAAGGCACCGCCAATCTCTGCACCGGACGTACCAATGTTCACATTGGCAATACCGCAATCCGAACCGGCATGCGACAAGAATTTCTCCATCTCCTGCATGTGGTTGGTCATGATGGCTGATGACAATCCTTGCTTCACCCCGTTTTGCAAAGCAATGGCCTGCTCTACGGTCTTGTATTTCATGATGTATAAAATCGGAGCGAAGGTTTCGTGCTGCACAATTTCATATTCATTCTTCACCTCAGCAATGGCAGGCTTTACATAGCATCCTGACTCATAGCCTTTGCCTTTCAACACACCTCCGTTTACTAAGAAAGTACCGCCTTCTTCTTTCACTTTCTTAATGGCACCGTTATAGGCTTTTACTGCCAAAGTATCGATGAGCGGACCCACGTGGTTTTCTGCATCCAGGGGATTTCCAATTCTCAACTGGCTGTAGGCTTTCTTCAATCTGTTCTTCACCTCTTCATATACACTCTCATGGATGATGAGTCTGCGCGTAGTCGTACAACGCTGACCGGCAGTACCCACTGCCCCAAACAAAGCACCGCGAATGGCGATGTCTAAATTCGCATGCTCTGAAATAATGATGGCATTGTTACCACCCAACTCCAACAAGGCACGACCTAAACGTTCTCCAACTGTTCTTCCCACGGCCTTACCCATGCGCACCGAACCGGTAGCAGAGATCAAGGGCACGTTCTCATCACTGGCTAAAAGCTGACCAATTTTTGCATCACCGTTGATGATACACGACACACCTTCTGGTACTCTATTTTTTGCAAATACTTTATTGACAATATTCTGACAGGCTATGCTACACAACGGTGTTTTCTCAGATGGCTTCCACACGCATACATCGCCACAAACCCACGCCAACATCGTATTCCACGACCAAACGGCTACCGGAAAATTGAAGGCGGAAATAATGCCTACCACACCCAAAGGATGGTATTGCTCGTACATGCGGTGATTCGGACGTTCCGAGTGCATGGTAAGTCCATTGAGCTGGCGGGAAAGACCGACTGCAAAATCGCAGATGTCAATCATTTCCTGCACTTCCCCCAATCCTTCCTGATAGGACTTGCCCATTTCGTAGGAAACCAACTTGCCTAAGGCTTCTTTATTTTTTCTGAGTGCTTCACCAATCTGGCGCACCACTTCACCACGCTTGGGGGCGGGCCACTGGCGCCATTCGGCAAAAGCTTCGTTTGCTTTGCTAATGACTGCTTTATATGTTTTTTCATCGGCTGCCTGTACAGAACCGATTAATTTACCATCGGCAGGAGAGAACGACTCGATGCGAGTACCGGTAGTTTTGAACCATTTTGCTCCGGTGGAGCTTCCCAAGTTAGATTTTTTGATGCCCAGCGTGTTAAGCGCCTCTTGAATGCCGAAGTTTTTCATTTCAATCGATTTAGAAATGCAAAACTAACAGGATTTTCAGAAGCTACCACTCTACACCATAGGTACCTTTTTCACCAGAAGGATGAAAACCTTCCAATAAGATGCCTCCCTTCTTGAATTCAAGGATGCGGTTGAAGTCTTCTACATTATTTACGGGAAGTTTATCCACAAAGCCAATCACAAAATTTACCGGCATGCCCGACTTCTTCCATTTGCCTTCTTCCACCTTTGTTACTTTTACCCCACCTTCCAGGTTGAGTTCGGCCAGTGTTTTATAATTCACGTCTTCTACCGTTACACCGTTCAACTCATACTTTATTTCCTTGCGCGACACACCTTCCAAGCCATCGTTGTTGCGCAAACGCACCTTCACATTTTTCTGTTCTGCACTGCGCATAAAGGTTACGTTCAATTCTTTACCCGGTCTATTGCGTGCTACCCACTCTTGCAACTCCGACACGGTATTCACACCATGTTGATCAATGGCGACAATCACATCACCTGCTTTCATGCCTGCCTCCTGAGCAGCACTTTTATCATTTACTCTGCTCACTAATACTCCCTGGTTGGTTGCCAATTGAAGGTCTTCCGCTAACTCTGCATTCACGTCCGTGATTTGTACACCCAACAAACCGCGCTGCACTTGTCCGAACTCCAGCAAGTCGTCCATTACTTTTTTCACCAGACTCACGGGTATTGCGAAGGAATACCCCTGATAGCCTCCGTTAGACGTAGCAATGGCAGAGTTCACGCCAATGAGTTCACCTTTCAAATTCACCAAGGCACCACCACTGTTGCCGGGATTGACCGCGGCATCGGTTTGGAGAAAAGCTTCTACCTGTAAATTGTTGCGGTCGCGGAGAATGCCAATGTTGCGTGCCTTCGCGCTGATGATGCCAGCCGTAACCGTAGAGTTGAGATCAAAAGGATTGCCAATGGCCAATACCCACTCGCCTAGTTGCACCGCATCCGAATTACCATACTTCACAAAGGGAAGTTGACGCGCTTTAATTTTTAACAGTGCGAGATCGGTGCTTGGATCAGTGCCGACAATTTTCGCGTAGAAACGTTGGTTATTGTTCATCACCACTTCAATGTTAGTGGCGTCTTCAATCACGTGGTAGTTTGTTACCACATAGCCATCGTCTGATACAATGACCCCCGAACCGGAAGAACGCGCAGACCAATCGTGACGAAATTCTAAAGGATTAAAACTAAAATCACCAGGACCGTACGAAGTGCGAATGTGCACGACACCGGGTGTGACACTTTTAGCGGTTGCTAAAAAATCCAAATCGCGGGGTACGTTGTAAGAAGTGTCTGTTTTATAATTTGTTAAAACAAGGTTTTGTCTTTCTTCGATGGAGTTATAGGAGGCGGATGAATAATCAATAAAGCGTGCTGTATAGATAGACCCCACCACACCGCCTATACAGGCTGCCACCAACACAACAGCTACCAAAAGAAAACGCTTCATATGAATTGAATTAGAATAGAAAGATAACGCTAATTCAGCGAAGTAAGTTTAGATCTCTCACACACCTTGGGGATGACTACTAAGTCACTATTGAAAAAATCACCTATAACTTATTCTGCTCTTCGCTACTCTTTGCGACCTCAGCGCTCTTTGCGGTTAAAATTTGCCGCAAAGTACGCTAAGAAATGCCCGCTAAGGTTCGCAGAGAATTTGCTCAGATATAGTATTTGCTGTCTTAATTATATGAGAGACTTTTTGGCCAACCCTTGTTCGAAGGACGGGGTGAGGGCAAAAGAAAAGGGCACCCTTTCGAGCGCCCTTCCTCAGTCCTGACCCGCAGGACTGAACCCCTCAACCTATCCTTCGACTTCGCTCAGGATTGACCTGATTGAATATTACTTCACGCGAATGTTTGCCTTCACGATTTTCTTCTCATCCTTCGGCAGGGTGATTTCCAAAATACCATTCTTGTATTCTGCCTCAATCTTGTTCAGATCGATGTTATCGGGCAGCGTAAAGGTTCTGCTGAAAGAACCATAACTGGTTTCAATGGAACGCAGACTATCTTCTTTTTTCTCCTTGTTGTACTTGCGTTCACCACTGACTGTTAAACGATCTTCATTCAAATCGATTTTAAAATCTTCTTTGTTCATGCCGGGAACGGCTACGTGTACTTCAAACGCTTTTTCTTCTTCGAACACATCTACTTTTGGTACAAAAGAGTAGGCTGTTGAGCCACCGCTGCGTGCAACGGAATCATTAAAGAAACGATCGATCACATTGCTGAAGGATGTAGGTACGAAATCGTTTACCACGGAATTGTATCTTACTAAGCTCATAGTGTTAATTATTTTGGTTTATACTTTTTTTAATGTTTATACAAACCCAT
>LNEN01000286.1 GCA_001464155.1 Cytophagales bacterium Ga0077538
TCTACCATTGTCTGTCTGTTCACACAATACCGATGTAGGTTTATCCGTCATTCTTCAATAAGCGAATGATCCACAACTTCCCCCTACAAGTGCAAACTGCATAGCTTGTACGATAAAGGCGCTGAAGGAGGGATTATACCTCCACCCACTCTATCTTACTATGTTCCAGAAAAGAGAAATCCTTGCGGGGAGGAATGTCTAAAAAGCGATAGTTCACTTTCGAGAGATAAAGACCTTGTGGATAGGCCGGTTTAATGAAGTCGGGTGTTCGTTGTTTGCTGATGAGACAAGCCTCTAATTCTTCCAGCGTAAATTTTCCCCTGCCGATGGCCAGCATCGCGCCCATCATCATGCGCACCATACGGGCGAGAAAGCGATTGGCAGAAATTTGAAAGCGCAAGCGGTCGCCTGAAGCACTCGTGAAGAGCCTGGCTTGAAGTCGTTGTGCCTGGCGAAGATGTTGGTCGCTTGTTTCATAGCCTCCAGGTTGAGGTTGCTCTCTCCGTAGAAGGCACTGCTGTCGCTCAGGAAGGGATCTTTGGTAGTGTGTAGAAAATAATTGTAGGTGCGCTGCATGGCATCAAAGCGTGCATGCTGATTGTCCAGCACCGGAATGATTTCAAACACTGCGATGTCTGGTGGCAGCAGGCGGTTGAGGCGGTACACCAAGTCAAAATCCCAGGCCTCTCTTACTTCTAAATGAAAAAAGAATTGTGTGGCATGTACTTGTGCATCGGTGCGACCGCAGCCCATGATGGTGTGTTCTTCTTTCAGAATTTTACTGATGGCTTCTTCCAGCACCTGTTGCACGCTGATGGCTTTGCTCTGACGCTGCCAGCCGCGGTAGTTGTTGCCTTTATAGGCGATGTGGAAGAAAAATTTCACGAAGGATACTGCTAGTAAGCTGCAAAATAAGAATACCGGAACGAACCATCAGCATGGAGAGGATTGATTTGTGATGTGCTGATGAGCTTATGTGCTGATTTTTGATTTGAAGATTTGAGAATGGGCAACGCCTCAATAGAAAGAACCTTGCCGGACCTGTTCCGGCACCCCGTGACAATAAAGGGAAGCCATGCATCTTCAGGTTCTTCTTCTCAAGATCGGGATCGCGGCACAGGGCCGCGAAGGCTATCGGGAAGAATAAGGCGTTTCATGAGTATGTTGTTAGAAGCATAAGGAAACGTCTTTACTGAAACCTACTTTTATTTTGTACTCCAGCGCGATGGCCCGACCAAACAGCGGGGGTGAGTAGCATGTGCGCTAGGCAGCATTTTTTTCAGTAAGTACTTACTAAAAAGAAAGGCTTCAAGATTCACTACGCTCAAGAATCACTGGGGTAGATTAGAAATATGTGACCCGTTACAGAATTTAGTTCTTTCTCCAATCCAGCTCTCTTTGCGAATACTTTAACGCTATCGTCTTATCTATTTTTCTTTTGTCCCTTTTGTCTTGATACAAAAGGAACCAAAAAATCAAGAGCCAACAATGCTTCCGCCCTCAAGGCAGGGCGCACCCCCGCTGTTGGCTCAGGCCACCCGCACAGACAGGATAAGTATTGTTGTAGAACTTAAAGTGAACACTATAATAAAGAGAACCTTGCTGGTCCCGATGATTTCTATCAGGAAGAATAAGGCGTTTCATGAGCATGCTGTTAGAAGCATAAGGAAACGTCTTTACTGAAACCTACTTTTACTTTTTACTCCAGCGCGGTGGCCCGACCAAACAGCGGGGGTGAGTGGAATGTGCGTGAGGCAGCATTGTTTGGTCTTGACCTTTTTGGTACTTTTTATTCGTACCCACAGGCATGCGCACCACCTCTCATGAATCTCGGATTTACAAGAGTGATTTATAAACGCCCCTTGTATCCTCGATTTCTGTCAAGAGAAAAAGTACGAAAGAGATAAAAAAGGAGTTATCACTACTAACTGACTAAAAGGGATCGTTCTCCATTTGTTGCCTCTTCAAGTTCGGGATCGCGGCACAGGGCCGCGAAGGTTTGCCGTGTGAGGACAACAGCACTAAATGTGTCATCCCATAATTGTCAATTATAGTTCTAGCTTATTCCTCTACCGCCTTGCTCACCTTGCGGTACACATACGAATGGTAAATGTGTCTGCGGGCGAAGCGATCGGGTGTGGCGGAGTTGATGAACTTGTTGTACGTATTTTTAGGAATCCCAAAGAACTCGTAACGGCTACCATCGGTAAAGCCAATCTCCAGGGTCTGACTCTTATATTGAAAATCTACCAAACGCGAGTTGTTCATCGTTTCGGTGTATTGTTCCAATTGCTGCTCGTGCGTTTCCGGAGCAATGCTCACCAACAAATGGTAGGCTTCAATAAAGCTCTTGCTCTTTTCTTCTGCTTCCTTCTTCGCCTCTTCGTTATCCTGAATTTTATCCGGATGCCAGTCCTTCATAAAGGTCCGGTAAATGGTTTTTAAATCCTTCAACGATGCGTCCTTCTCTACCCCCAACAGCTTTCTTGACTCTATAATCTTCTTCATGCGGGGGCAAAAATAAGACATTTATCCTTCATGCTAACCACGTGCACCGCATGCCATACAATCTTTTAAAAGCAGTGACTAGTACAGTTTTAAAAGGTACCTTCCTTCATCGTCACCAACTTTTCTTTCATAAAAAGAGTGATCCCACGATCCAAGGCTTTCGGCATTTCCTCCAAGGCCTTGTCAATCAAGCGTACTGCTTCATCCCTTTCGTTTTTCAGCATTGCCAGGGAAGCTTCTACGGCCAGTATCGTTGCCTTGGCTATCAAAGCCGATGGTTTAAATTGAGTGAAGTAATGCATGGCTTTTTCCAAATCTTTCTTCCCTACTGCATAGAAGAAGGCAGCATCCAGAAAAATACCAGCACGCAGTCCTGCCGGAATGTTATCCGCCTTGTTGAGGTAGTGTGTTAATTGCTCTTCTGCAAACTCCAACACTTGATTATCAAAAGCATTATAGAATAAATAGTAATGAAAGTAGAGACCCATCGGTGCGTTGATTTTCTCCGCCAAGGCTAAGCTTGCTTCCATTTCACTTCTTTTCAGATAGGAAGGGCGCACACCGCTGCACGAACTGGCAATCACTTTCAAGAGCATCACCTCTACCGCTGCTGTATCGCCTCCGCGAGACAAGCGGAGTACGCGCGCACCATCCGATGAGAAACCGTTGGTGTGAAAAGGAATGGCCGTGAGTACAAAAATTACCATCGATAGGAAGAAGAGTAGCCACATCCACAACGTGATCAGTTGCAGAAACAGGGCTGTGGATGGAACGATGTTAAGAAGGATATAGATAAGTAGAAAGAGTGCAGCCGTTAGTAAACTTGCCAAAGGACCTCCTGCAGCATACCAGGCAAAGCGCTTGCTTAGGTTGTGCGAATCGGTTGGCAAGCAAAGCACCATGCCTCCGGAAAGATTTACATTCTTGTTCCATTTAAATTTCCAGCTTCCATTTTCCTTCTCCCACATAAAAGGCCCCACCACATAAAAGCGAAAATCGAAATGAACGCGTAGTCCCATAACTGCATGACCTGCTTCGTGCAGGGCGATAACCAGAAAAAAAGAAGGAACGAGAAGAAGGACTAAAGATATCGATACAATCGGTGGCAAGTGTTTCGCGGCTTGCAAGCCTGCTTGCGCGCCAAAGTAGCCCACGGCCCCACCGGCTATCATCAAGAGTATTGTTACCCACTTTATAGACTTCAGTTTCTTTACCATGGCCAGTAAGTATCGCACAGCGAAAGATTATTACAGGTGTGGGAAAATAATGATTGAACAGATGAGGTCTTCTGTTCGGCATCCGATCCCGATATCGGGACTACCGGGAAGAACAACGCGTTTCACGAGCATGTTGATAGAAGCATACGAAAACGTCTTTGCTGAAACCTCCTTTTAACTTATACTCCAGCGCGATGGCCCGACAAAAAAGCGGGTGTGATAGAGCAGGTGCGTAAGGCAGCATTTTTTTGTCTTGGGTTTTTTGGTACTTTTTGTGCCAAGACAAAA
>LNEN01000287.1 GCA_001464155.1 Cytophagales bacterium Ga0077538
GAATGACTGTGCTATCGGAATAATCCAGGTCTTCTGCCGCAAAAATGTTTTTTAATTTATAAGGCGCTATTTCAAAGATGCCTTCCGTAATGCATTTCTCCTCTTCGTTCCAAAGCACCTTCGTATCTGCACGATTTCCCATCAATAAGCCAAGCGCTCCCAACATAATGGATTTACCCGCACCGGTTTCACCGGTAACCACATTCAAGGAAGCTGAAGGGTCTAGCTCCAGTTCTTTGATAAGCGCGTAATTCCTGATGGTAAGATGCTTGAGCATCGATTGAGTTTAACGAATAGTAAAAAAAGGTAATTCTGAAGGAAGATTCTACACGGGAGAAAAAAAAGTTCGGAGAATTTAAGGCTCTGCAATCTGCAGCATCTCCAGGGTTTTGAAAGCAGCATCCTGTTCTGCTTTCTTCTTGTTATTGCCATAGCCCATGCCCTTGGCCTCATTGTCAAGCATTACCTGGGCAGTAAATTCTTTGCGGTTCTTGGCTTTTTTCACCTCTACAATTTCAAAGCGGACATTCTTACCCTCGCGTTGCGACCATTCAATGAGCTTGCTTTTGTAGTTGGAATTAGAATTGACCACTTCTTCCAGGTCGTAATAGGGGGCAATTAGTTTGTCGATGACAAACTTCTTGCAACGCAGATATCCCTTATCCAGGTAAACGGCACCCACAATGGCTTCCAAGGTGTTGCCTAAGATTACCTGTTGAAGATGGGCATTCTTACTATCGAATTGGACAATAGTACCAATGCCGATTTTTCTGGCTAATAGATTTAGCGCCTCCCGGTTTACAATACGCGAGCGGATTTCAGTTAGGAATCCTTCATCCTTGTAAGGAAATTTCTTGAAAAGGTAGTCGGCTACGGCTGCGCCCAAAATGGCATCGCCTAAATACTCCAGACGCTCGTTGGAATCCTTTAAGCCACTGCTATTGGCCTTACCGATAGAACTGTGAAGGGTCGCTAGTTTATAAAGTTCCAAGTTAGAAGGAGTAAATCCAGCAATGTTGCGGATAGCAGCAATGAGCTTTTTATCAGCAGCAGACTTACTTTTTAGAATCTTCCAAACCAAGCACTAAGCGTTAGGTGTTATACGAAGGTAAGAAATCAGGAACCCATGCCGCATGGCTAAGCAAAGGCTTTTCTGATTTAACCTTTAAATTTCTTTAGAATAATGGAGAAATTGTGACCTCCAAAACCAAAGGTATTGCTTAACGCAATGTTAACCTCGCGTTTCTGCGCAATGTTGAAGGTTAGGTTAAGTCTGGAATCTAAACCATCATCATCTGTAAAGTGATTGATGGTTGGAGGAATGACAGATTCGTTGATTGCCATGATGCAAGCAATCGCTTCGATAGCTCCGGCTGCACCCAGTAGGTGACCTGTCATGGATTTGGTGGAACTGATGTTCAATTTGTAAGCATGCTCACCAAAAACACGCTGAATAGCCTTTATTTCACCAATATCTCCAAGAGGAGTAGAGGTGCCATGGGTATTCACATAGTCAACGTCTTCTGGTTTTAAGCCCGCTTCTTCCAGTGCATTGGTCATTACGCGTGTAATTCCCAATCCTTCAGGGTGTGGTGCAGTAATGTGGTAGGCATCGGCAGTCATACCGCCACCAATTACTTCCGCATAAATTTTAGCACCGCGCTTTTTAGCGTGCTCATACTCTTCTAAAATAAGGGCACCAGCACCCTCACCCAACACAAAACCATCGCGGTCTTTATCGTAAGGGCGAGAAGCTGTTT
>LNEN01000288.1 GCA_001464155.1 Cytophagales bacterium Ga0077538
CTTCTGACAAAGAAGGGAAAAAAGCCCTCAACGTGTTCCTCTGTCATCACGTTGATGATGGCTTTGGAACCATTCAGTAAGTTGGCTTTCTTCATCATGGCTGAATAGGCATTTTCGTACAATTGCCTTTTGTCCCTACCTCCCATTGCCAATACATACGATACCTCTGCACTTCCGCTTACCTGATCAATTACTTTGAAGTTGTTTCCACTTAAGTGTACTTCAGTGGCGTTTTGGTTGTGATTGGCAACAAGGGCGTTGCCAATGCCACAGGAGCCAAGAAATGCCGCGAGCAATAGCACTATGGAATAACTGCCGATCATTTTCATTGTTGTTATTATTTATTGTTAGACATGTAGTAAATCGTCCCCCGTCATTTTGTGCTCACGCTCCAGAACGTGACCGCGCTGAAAGATTCTACAACAAACCTATTCTTGAACAGGGGAAACTGCTGTTGTGGGGGTAATAGGTTGAAAAGTATATGGGTAATTTCTTGATTGGGATGCTAAAAGTTAAATCCAAAATCAAAGCCTGGTTGAATAAAGTAGTTAGGCCACTTTTGCTCTACTGCTTTAAAAGATGCTGGAACATTCGTTCGTATAGGCCAATAACTACATCCAATAGCGGGTTCAAAGAAGAAACGGTTTTTAAAAAACTTAAACTGGTAACCCAAATAGAAGTCCAGGTATAAGGTGTATCCATTTCCAATCTTTTGATCATTCTCATCCATGTATTTTTCAAAAGCATTTAATGCATAGAGGGCTGTATAGACTCCTTTCCACCAAAACCGTTGGTACCCTACTGTGGGTGCTAGTATGCGTGCATGTCCGGGATAGTTTTCTCCAGGTGCATCAAAATCAGGTCCGAAAGGAATGCCGAGAGGCCAGGCATAAATGGATCTCTTAAATCGAAAGGAAACAACATCTTTCGGAGTTATCCTATAGCCAACATTTATTTGTATGTATTCAGGTGGATTTTGGTCATCCGGAATAAAATTACCGAGCATCAGGAGTGAACTCCCAATAAACCACTTTTTATAAGTATCGTCTTGTGGGGTATTTTGTGCATTCACCTGTAAACTACTTGCCAGGGCAAAGGCAAGTCCAATCCATAAAATTTTCTTTTGCATTTCCTTTCTTTAGGATGAAACAATACTGCAAAAGTATATTGGCGAGCTACTATAGCTCGTTCACTTAAGTGAAGAAATGCGTCTCAGTTCTTTTTTTCTAGAATTCTTCCTCTCAGCCTGCTTAATGATTGAGGTTTGATACCTAAATAACTCGCCAGTTGGTGTTGTGGAACACGTTGAATAAGGTCGGGTCTTTTTTGTAGTAAGTTCAGGTAGCGTTGTTCAGGAGAAGAAGTTTTAAACTCGTCAAAGTCTATTCGTTGCTTGGCCAGTAATTCCTCCGTAAATTTCCTACACATTGTATCAAACTTTGGAAATTTTTTGTTTACCTCTACTTCCATGTCAGCATTGGAAATCAAAAGTAAGGAGTCTTCATTACAGCTTATGTAATATTCGGAAGGAGTTTGGTTGATTACTGCAGGAGGTGTCAAAGCTTCCATTTCGGTGTAGAAACCAGTAGTTTTTTCTTCACCCTCTACAACATAATAGGTTCGAATACAGCCTTTCAGAACAAAGTAGCTTTCTTTTGATTTTTGTCCTTCTTTAAGTAAAACAGTTCCTTTCTTTACTGAGTGAAACAGGTCTAATGAAAGTAATGCGTTCTTCTCTTCCTCTGTCAGAGAAATGTATTTTGCTATAAAGTCAAATAGTATGTTTTTCATTGCTTTGCTGTAGTCGCTGTTGTTTGTGACACTTGCCATCAACCGTTAGGCATAACAGTGGCGGTAATTCGAAGCCTGCCAATGTCTTATGATACCAACTGTTATTTTATCAACTAAACTACAAATTTACAATGAACTCTGACATTTATATGGATTTTGTTAGCAGTAGCGGGCCATCCTACTGACTATATTCGTAGACTCATCTTTTGTCGCCTTTAATGTTACGCTTCCCTTAACGATTTCAGTCGTGTTGCAGGGTATTTCTATTGACTACTTTTCGCAGCCTGCGCTGAGCTTTTTACTCTTACTGAAAATTTGCTCATTCTAGCGCTTGTTTTTTAAGTCTTTTTGCGAGCTTTATCGAATACTTCAATGAATTTACGTTACTCCAATCGTTGTGTGCTATTATTATAAACTTAGGATGGCGACATTTCTTCTGAACATTCTCCAGAGTAGAGGCATATTCTAAAATATTTGCATCACCCAAATATCCTAAATCTGAATCGTCAACACCTTTTATTAAACATCCTCCATAAAGTATTTTTTCCTTTTTAAACCAGATAACAATATTATCTGTTGTATGTCCTTGTCCAGGATAATACGTTTCAAAAGAATATTGCCCGACAACGAAAGTAGTATCACTTGCCATTAAAAACTCTGCTCTTTTTTTATTATTCTTTTTGCTTAATTCATCTGTAAGGACAGTAGTATAGGTTTTAATTCCTTTTTGCTTATAATATTCAAGCCCAGCGGTTTTATCACTGTGCCAATGAGTGGCAAAACAAATTACTACATCTTGGTTGTGCCTCAATTTAATACTATCAAGTAGAGGCTGAAATTGAGTCGTATCCCATGGGGTATCAAACATTACAACACCTTCACTGGTGACAAGATACATACCGTTTGCAGGCACTCTTGTCTTCTCATATGCATTATAGGTTGTATAAACATAGAAGTCTCCTGTTAAATGTGAAATCTTTAGTTTGACTTCATCAGTTTGCCCAAAAAAATTAGTCAGTAAAAAAAGAAAATTTGCTGTCATTATAACCTTCATCATTCTGTTTTTTCGTGTTTTGATGCAGTATTTATTATATGATGTGACTATCCTCTTGGTCAACTTGTTTCACTATGTTCCCATCCTTTACAGCCCCATCTTAGAAAGAGGATTGTCGATAAGGGTATCCAATTCATAATCCAACTAGTTACTAAAACCTAACTTGAGTTTGTAACGATAAAAGGCACCATTCATTTCCTGTTCCAGCTTGAGTACCTCTTTCGTCTTCTTACTAATCCAAAATA
>LNEN01000289.1 GCA_001464155.1 Cytophagales bacterium Ga0077538
TGCAGCAAAAGTACTGCAACAAATTATAGAAGTTTCAGAATTGGGCGGTGGGGGTCTTTATCGTCGTAGTGCGATAGAATCAGTTAGTTATCTTGCACATCGGTGGCTTCCAGCCTGTGAAGAAGCTGAGCTTGGCGCTCGTTTGAGAGCCAAAAACTGGCGTCTTGTCCGATTTCCGCAAATAGCCGTGCTTCATACGGGTCATGCTGAGAATAATTTTCAGATGCTATATCGATTATGGCGAAATCGCCGGATGCATGCCTATGGCATGTACCTTCGATCAGCTTTCGGTCATCCATGGTGGTGGATAAGTGTGCGACAAGCATGGTTCGTGTTTGCTGCACCTATTCTTCATGTTGCAGCCGCAGTGCTGGCAGTAGGCATTATATATTTTGAGATGATTGCAATGATTCACGCGGTAATAGTTGCTGAGTTTTTTGTTTGGGCAGGGGGAGTCGCGGTTTTGACTGTAAGAAAAAAAAATATAATTGATGCGATACTTTCAGCTTATGAGTGGAATTTATATGCATTTGCTGCTGCACTTGGCGCTATGCAATCAATTCCTGATCCGATGGCTCCAATCGATGGGCAAGAGCTTACAGAATACAATGTATCGCAATAGATATCGATGTTATTGTGAATATTAATTGTTTCTCTTTTTCTGTAAGGAAGCTGCGAACGGAATGACAGGAAGAGTATATTTTATGAGAAAGGGAATGTGTATTGGACATCGAACAAGTTGTTAGTCATGATTATTGTATTGGTTGCGGCGTCTGTAGGGCTGTTGACCCAGCGATAGAGATAGGTTTAAACAAATATGGTGAATATGTTGCCAATCTAAACAATTCCAGTGTAGATGGACGTAAACTTGCTTCAAAAGTTTGTCCATTTGCTACAAATTTAAATGAAACTGAAATAACAGATGATGTGTTTTCTGGACAAATGCAACAAGAGTTTATAGGCAGATTTTCAGGATTATTTGCAGGATACTCATTAAATGACAGGGAATCAGGTTCATCTGGCGGCATAATTACTTACATAATTAGGCAATTACTTATATCAAAGAAAATTGATTATGCTATCCTTGCGCGTCCAAATCTAGCAAATAATACCAGGGGTTTGGAGTTTTCCTTTAATGTTGTTTCGTCTGAAGTTGAAGTTAATTCCGGTGCTACATCTTTCTATTATCCTGTCACATATTCGAAGGCATTGGAGTTTATTGCTAAGAATCCTGGCCGTTATGCGATTACGGGCGTGCCTTGTTTTCATAAAGCCATACGTTTGCTCAAGCGACAGAATCCACTTTACCGTGAACGTATTCAATTTCAGCTTGGTTTGGTTTGTGGTCAATTAAAAAGTGCACTTTATTTTGAATATTTGCTTCGACGTGCTGATGTGCCTTCGGGGAAAGTTGAATCTGCTTGCTTTAGAAGAAAAGATTCTAAGAACCGTGCGGATGAATATTTCTTTGAAGCAATCGTACAAGCTAATGGTGGTAGGAAAAATATATACCGGATCAGTAATAAGAAAATTGGTGTAAATTGGGGTATGGGCTTATTCAAACCCAAAGCTTGCGATTATTGCGATGATGTGTTTGCTGAAACAGCAGATATCGCAGTTATGGATGGCTGGTTGCCGCATTATGTTAATGATGGTAGAGGCACAAGCTTAATTGTAGTGCGTGATGAACGTTTAATGGATATTTTGACCGGTGGCCGAGAAACCGAAAATTTGCATTTGGAAGATATAAGTACCGAGGAAATTGTTAAATCTCAGCAAGGAGGGCTCAATCATCGCAGGAAAGGATTGGCTTACCGGCTTTCTTTATCAGCGGGTAAGATGCCGGTAAAGAGAATCCAGCCATCTTCTAGTTTTTCGTTTTTGTTTAAGTTTGAGCAAATCATTCGCCTTGCGCTACGCAAGACAAGCAGGCATGCAATGGTTTTGCAGACTAAATCAGGATCAGGGTTATTAATATTCAACGTAATAATGGCATTGCAATTCTTTGTCTATCGCGTTGTACAGAAACTTAAGAGAATTTATAAAACATCTGCTTATTAGTTTTAACTGGAATTGGAATGACGAACAAATACTATTTCGTGGGCCATGAGACACTTACTAACCGAGGATGTGAAGCCTTGCTGCGGGGTATTTCCAGTATCATTCGCGAACGACAATATGGAGCTGAGTTTCTTGTTCCTAGTTTTGATATTGAAAATGATCAAAAGCACTGGATCAGATCTAACGAAATGGGAGTGAGTTTTATCCCAGCTTATCACCTGCCTCTTTATGTCAGGGTTTGGGGGAGACTCGATAGAGTTTTGCCTGGGTTGAGGCAGATGTGGATTCCTTCCCCGCCTATACCTAAGAACATTCGAGAGAGCTTGCGGGATACCACTGCTGGTATTATGACAGGTGGTGATGTGCTTTCACTGGACTATGGGATACCATCTCTTGTCAAATTTATGGGGCAAGCAGAAAGCTATATGGCGAGCGGCCGTCCTATGTTTTTGTGGGCTGCGTCAGTTGGGCCATTTGAATCACAACCTGATGTGGAAAAATACGCTGCCCGGCATCTTGCTGCATATTCTGGAATTTCTGTACGTGAAACATCCAGTTACAATTACCTAAAAAAATTAGGTCTTCATAATGTAAAACAAGTTGCTGATCCAGCTTTTGTGTTGGTACCAGAGTCCTGGGAGACCACTACTGTATTACCAAAGGA
>LNEN01000290.1 GCA_001464155.1 Cytophagales bacterium Ga0077538
TAACCAATAATTCATGAGTTGTGCTTTGAGTGTTGAAGTTAGACTAATTTAAAAATAAAAAAAGCTTCCTGTATAGGAAGCTTTTTAACACGTAGTCTGTGTAAAGGTTTTTATTTCAAGTCAGAAAAGTCGAAAGACGTTTCTAAGAACTTAGTCGTGAACTTGCCACTGCGGAAAATCTCATTGTCCATTAATTTGATATGGAAGGGAATGGTTGTTTTCACGCCTTCAATGACAAATTCCTGCAAAGCACGTTTCATCCGAGTCATTACCTCCTCGCGAGACTGACCACTTACAATAAGCTTGGCGATCATTGAATCGTAATTAGGAGGAATAGTGTAACCGGCATACACATGGCTATCGATGCGCACACCATGGCCACCCGGCATGTGGAGGTTGGTAATCTTACCCGGTGAAGGACGGAAACCATTGGCAGGATCTTCTGCATTGATACGGCACTCCATAGAGTATAAATTAGGGAAGTAGTTTTTGCCTGAGATCGGAACTCCAGCGGCTACTTTTATTTGTTCTTTAATCAGATCGTAGTCAGTTACTTCTTCCGTAATCGGGTGTTCTACCTGAATACGCGTATTCATTTCCATGAAATAGAAGTCACCATGCTTGTCCACTAAAAACTCGATGGTACCCGCGCCTTCATAATTGATGGCTTTAGCTCCTTTGATGGCAGCTTCACCCATGCGCTCGCGCAGTTCCTGACTTAAGATGGGAGAGGGTGTTTCTTCTACCAATTTCTGATGTCTACGTTGAATAGAGCAGTCACGCTCTGACAAGTGACACACTTTTCCGTATTGGTCACCTACAATTTGAATTTCAATATGACGAGGTTCTTCAACAAACTTCTCCAAGTATAGACCATCATTTCCAAAGGAGGCAGCCGCTTCACGTTTGGCATCATCCCAGGCTTTTTGGAATTCAGAATCATTGTTGATGATGCGCATTCCCTTGCCACCACCACCCGCTGTAGCTTTTACAATTACCGGGTACTTGATTTTTTTAGCGATGGCAATGCCTTCTTCCATGGAACTAAGGAGTCCGTCAGAACCAGGAATTGTGGGTACACCGGCCTTTTTCATTGTATCCTTCGCGGTGGATTTGTCACCCATGGCATTGATCATGGCAGGTGTTGGGCCGATGAACTTAATACCGTATTCGTGACAAATGGCGGAGAACTCAGCGCGCTCTGATAAGAAACCATAGCCAGGATGAATCGCATCGGCATTGGTAATTTCAGCGGCAGAAATAATGCGGGGTATATTTAAATAAGAATCTTTACTGGGTGCATCGCCTATGCAGACAGCCTCGTCAGCAAAACGAACATGCAAACTTTCTCTGTCGGCTGTGGAATAGACAGCTACAGTTTTAATTCCCATTTCGCGACACGTGCGAATAACACGCAAGGCAATTTCACCACGGTTGGCAATTAATATTTTCTTAAACATAGATTTATAGCTACTAGTTTATAGCCACTAGCCTCTAGCGCAAGCTAACCAGTAGCTTGAAGCCAAAAGCTTGTAGCATAAATGAATTAATCCGGCTCAACTACAAACAAGACCTGGTCGTATTCTACTGGTTGTGCATTTTCCACCATCACTTTCACGATAGTACCTGAAACCTCAGATTCTATTTCGTTGAAAAGCTTCATGGCTTCAATGATACAAACCGTTTGTCCTTTGGTCACTTTATCTCCTACAGAAACGAATGGAGGGTTTTCTGGACTTCCTGAGCGATAGAAAGTTCCAATCATCGGAGATTTGATATCGGCTGTTTTCTTGCCGGCAGCAACCGGTATTTCAACCTTCTCCGCTTTAGGAGTTGATGCTGGAGCAGGAGCCGCTGTGATAGGAGCCGCTACAGGAGCTGCGATAACTGGCGCAGAAGATTTTAATATTTTCTGATCGGGCTCACGCTTCACGTAAAGCTTCAACTCTTTGGTTTCTACGTTTACCTCATTAAGACCTGAGTGGGCAATGAAATCGATGAGGTCTCTGATTTCTGAAGTTTTCATATCGGGTTGGTTAGATGATGAAGCCTTTGATGTAGAGGCTTCTTTCTTAACAGGTTTTGTGGTTCGTGCTTTGGCCATAGTTGTAATTTACTTTACACGTTCAATATAATCTCCCGTACGGGTGTCGATCTTAATTTTATCTCCGGTATTAACGAAGAGTGGAACTCGCACTTCGGAGCCATTGTCAATGGTGGCTGGTTTCAAGGTGCGGGTAGCGGTATCGCCTTGTAAGCCGGGTTCAGTATACGTTACTTCGAACACTACGCTGGCCGGTGCTTCTGCAGTAATGGCCGTGGTACCGTTTTCAAAGGCAATAAGTAATGTTACTTCTTCCTTAATGTAGTTTACAGAGTCTCCTAAAAGGGCTTTGTCTATGTACACTTGATCAAAAGTCTCTTTATCCATGCATACCAAACTGTCTCCATCAGCATACAAGTACTGATATTCTCTTGTTTCCACACGAAGTATTTCAATGTCATCGCCCGGACGGAAACGGTTTTCAGCTAATTTACCATTACGTACGTTGCGCATTTTTACCTGGTAGAAGGCACGAAGGTTGCCAGGCGTGCGGTGAAGCAATTCTTCAATTTGCATCACTTCGCCATTGTAGCGAACAAAATTACCTTTACTCAGATCAGAAATAGTTGCCATAGACAAAAAACAAGTTTAAAGTTACAATTTTCGTTATCAGTTACTAGTTCGTAGTTAATGGTTATCTGTTAACAACTAACGGATAACTATTAAGCATTAACTATTGTACGCCCATTTTACCCAGATAGCGCCCCAGGTAAAGCCACCGCCAAAGGCTGCGAATATAATATTATCGCCTTTCTTCAGCTTCTTTTCATAATCCCAGAGCAACAACGGAAGTGTACCGGCCGTGGTGTTGCCGTACTTTTCGATGTTCATCATTACTTTATCATCAGAAATACCCATGCGGCCAGCAGTAGCATCGATGATTCGCTTATTCGCCTGATGAGGAGCCAGCCACGCAATATCTGCTCCGGTGAGATTATTCCTCTCCATAATTTGAGCTGATACTTCTGCCATATTCGTTACGGCAAATTTATACACCGTAGATCCTTCCTGGAATACATAGTGAAGATTAGCATCTACCGATTCGTGCGAAGCGGGGATGCGACTTCCTCCTGCCTGCATGTTTAGGTAGTTTACACCAGCACCATCGCTTCGAAGGATGGAGTCCATTACGCCCACATCTTCTGTGGTGGGTTCTAACAATACGGCCCCTGCGCCATCTCCAAAAATGATGCAGGTTGTTCTATCCTTATAGTTGATGATGGACGACATCTTATCGCCACCAATAACAATTACTTTTTTGTACGTACCTGCTTGAATAAAATTAACGCCTGTAGCGAGGCCAAAAAGGAAACCAGAGCAGGCAGCGCCTAAGTCGTAGCTAAAGGCATTCACCGCGCCAATTTCTGTTGCAATAAGATTGGCTGTTGCCGGAAAGGGCATATCGGGGGTGATGGTAGCGCAGATGACCAGGTCAATTTCTTTCGGGTCGATCTTTGTTTTGGCGATCAGCTCTTGAGCGGCTTTAATGCCCATGTAACTGGTGCCTAAGCCTTCACCCTTTAGAATTCTTCTTTCCTTAATTCCGGTGCGACTGGTGATCCACTCATCGTTGGTGTCCACCATGGTTTCAAGTTCTTTATTGGTCAAAATGTAGTCGGGTACATACCCACCTACACCGGTGATCGCTGCGCGAATCTTATTCATGATTGTGTGCCGTATGGCAATAAATGCTATCCCTTATAAAAAAGAAAAGCCCGATGAGTCATCGAGCGTTTCAACTATTGTTCAGTAATTAAGTATTCTTTATACAATCAAGCATCAACGTAGGCAGTTGGTATGCATGTTGATGTTTGATTGTAGCCTGCTTGCTCATGAAGTGGATTAAGCAGCTATTTCTCTCTCCATCACTACTTTACCTTTAAAGTAGAGCTTGCCTTCGTGCCAGTAAGCGCGGTGTGGCAAATGAGATTCACCAGTAGTAGGGCAAATAGCGAATGTTTTAGCTTCGGCCTTATAGTGCGTTCTTCTCTTATCGCGTCTGGTTTTCGAGGTTTTTCGTTTTGGATTTGGCATGACTCAAACAGTTTAGTATCAGTACTTATTTTTTTAACTTTTTTAATGCTTCCCAGCGCGGATCTACCGAACTGTCATCTTCTTTCGTTGATTCTTCTGAAGCTGTAGAGGAAGAGTAAACCAATTTACCCTCTCCATCATCTTCCGACTCCTCATCCTGAAAGCGCGGATGAAGTTTTTTCATAGGAACCGCCAGTACTATAAATTCGTACATGGGTTGTCCCAAGTCGAGTGTAGCAGTGTCGCGATGAATCATCATCACATCTTCGCTTATCTCGCGGTCTTCGTCTCCATACTTATACACCAATTTTTGATTGATGTTGAGTGGGAAGTCGAAGTCCTCTAGGCTACGATCGCAGGTTAACTGCAAAGCACCCTTTATTTTAAAGTTTACTTCCAGGAAGGTTTCGTGCTTATCGAGTGCTATTTGAGCCTTCAACGAGCCTCCTGAAACCACATCGGTTCCATATTGCTTGAAAAAGCTAGCCCCCAAGTCGAAATCGAACTCGTGCTTGGCGAAACTTAGACCTACAATATTAACCCCGAATAATTTCACGAAATCAACCCCTCGGTTTTAAAATAGTCGGCAAATTTAGAAGAATTAATGGAAAGTTAAAAGACTTGCCAGTATTATTGACAAGGGTTTAAATAGTAACGTGTTGATTTTCAGCAACTACAGGTATTCCTGAATGGCAATTTCTTTGAGGGCGTTTTTAGACATTTTATCAATGTTGGCCACAAAGAACTCTATAATGGACTTTTTAAAGCCGAGTTTGATGGCCAGACTCTTACAAAAGATGATTTCGCTTTCAAACACATTTTGGTCCACCAGTATTAATTCGATGCTGGTAAACAGGTATTCAAACTTCTGGTCGGGGGCTAAGGCGCCCAACGAATCAATAGGTTCAGGGTTTCTAATGAGTTCCTGAACCTCGTTTTCTGGGAAATTTCGCTCTTTGGCAATCTTAAAGATCATTTCCCGCTCTGCTTTCGCGAAATGCTTGTCAGCCTCTGCTAATTGTATAAGTATATTTAAATGCTTTCTCGTAACTACGTCCATCTCAACTTTTACTTTAATCAAAAATACAATTAATCGGCAAATCTAGTCCACCGATAGAGTAAACCGTTGTCAGGGTTAATAAATTCAGTCTATTTCTCTGTGGATTGCTCTTTTCTACTTTGGATGATGTCACAAGCTTTAAAAAGCGCTTCGCGGAAAGAACTTTCATCGGCTTGATTTTTTCCGGCTATGGCGTAGGCTGTTCCATGGTCGGGAGAAGTTCGAACGATGTTTAGGCCAGCGGTAAAATTCACGCCATTTTCAAAGGCCAGCGATTTAAAAGGAATTAAGCCCTGATCGTGGTACATCGCTAAGATCGCATCGAACTTTTTGTATTGACCTGAGGCGAAGAAACCATCAGCAGGGAAGGGGCCGCTCACTAACTTTCCTTTGTTTTTCAGGTCATTAATGAAAGGTTTCAGTACTTGTTCTTCTTCTGAACCAATCAGTCCTCCATCTCCTGCATGGGGGTTGAGGCCCAGTATAGCGATTTTCGGCTTTGCGATACCAAAATCTTTCCGGAGGGATTGCTCCAGTAGTTTGAATTTGCTCTCCACACGCTCACGCGTAATAAAGGAGGCAATGTCTTTTACTGGCACGTGTTCAGTAACCAGACCAAGTCTTAATTTATCACCTACCAAAAGCATCAAACTTTCTGTGGCACCAAAGGTAAGCGTCAGGTATTCGGTGTGGCCTTTAAAGGGAAATTCGTCACTGTGAATAGAATGCTTATCGATGGGGGCGGTTACCAGGGCATCGAGCAATCCTTCTTTTATTTCTTCACAGGCTTTTTGCAAAGAGAGTAAGGCTGTTTTTCCTGTTTCCTTAGATGCTTTGCCTGGTGTGATCTCAATTACTTCCTCCCAGCAGTTCACAACATTAATCTGCTTGGCGGTAAACTGTCCTTTTGATTTTACCTGCGAGTAATTA
>LNEN01000291.1 GCA_001464155.1 Cytophagales bacterium Ga0077538
CACCGGAGCAACAAAAGGAACCAAGACTTCTTCTCCCTTCACGCTCACCAAAATATCTTCTCTCCCTATGGACTTTACCAACGTTTTAACATAGGCCTTCCCCTCCTCTTCCGCTTGCACTAAAATGCGTTGTGCTACCGCCATGTTCTTTACAGAATCCATGCGTGCGGCAAGGGCACTTTGTAAATACTTGCCTACGGCCGGGTATAAATCATTTCCCACATGCAACTGAAAGGAACGCGTCTCGCGCAGCGTCATCTGATCCATGCGGTAGTGGACTTCGTTCAATTGGGCCCTCGGCAACAGGATCTGTTTCACCGAGTCGCCCTGCTTGATCACTTCAATGTTTTTCAAGTTGAGGTAAGCGCTTACTTCTACCGGCACGTACACAATCGCGCGAATGGCTTTGCGCGGGTCGTTGTGTTTGTGCAGAAAGAATAAATCGTTGTAGGTATGCTTGACCAAATGCAGTTCGCGAATGGACAAGATTTCTTCCAGCGTAAGCTTGGGCGGTACAGTAGTTACCGGTTTGCTGCGGCCGAAGTAGTAGCCACCGGCAAAAAGCAGGGCGGCCAGGAGGATGGGGAGGATGTAGTTTTTCATAGTAGTAGGGTCTTTACGTTATCAGTTGTCAGTTGTCAGTTATCCGTTTTGTTGAAAGGGAATAAAAAAACCTCTGCAGACCCGGCCACAGAGGTTTTCACTCATCGCTTTGTCGTATCACTATTTCCCGGGTTTAGTGAAACGAAGCGTTCTCAGCAGTGCGTACTGCTCGCTTTGCAGACCGAAGAGGCTTCGAACATACCTGCGCACGGCCATGGCCTTTTGTCGCAGGGATGTCTCCGCACCGTACAGCACCTCATTGCGGTAGATGAGGGCATAACTCCAGCGCGTACGCGCATCCGAAACTCTTGCGTTGAGTAATTGCAACTGCTTCAACTTTTCGTTGAGGCTTGCCACACTCAGGTGAGCTTCGTTTGTTTTGTACAGGGGCTCCTCTGCGACTACCCTTACGAGCTTCGCAAAAGAATCCGCCTGGCTGACGTAGGCCAGTTGCAAGGTGGAACGCTTGCGCACGGGCGTGGCATCAGCCACTGGTGTTACGGTAAGTCTCCGCGAGGAGACTCCCATGATCTGATGAACAAATGCGCGCGCATCTTCCAATCGGCCAAGGTTCATTCCGGTGTTCTCCAGCGTGCGCAGGATACTGGCCGTCAATTGCCTGAGGCTTTGAAAAACTTGCTTGCGTTCGTTCACCACGGTGTCGAAGTCGTTCTTGGTGGCAATCACTTGCTCCAAGGCTTTCTTCGCTTCCTTCTGTTGAGCGATTAACGCTACTACCTGGAGGGTTTCTTGACCGGGGTTATAAGTACCTCCCAACCCGGTGCAGATGTCTACTAGCCTAGAGTAGCTTTCCGCGTTTTTTACATGTGTCATATACTTGACATTTGTGTATTACAACGGGGGTTCTACCCGTAAGCGTTGCCTTTTTTTCATTTATTTTCAAAACTATATTTTTTCAAAACAGGGTAACCTGCAAGGCACTGGCACGTTTGCATGCATTTTTTGCTGGCGTTTGTAAACGGCTATTCTCCTTTTCGCCAGTCTGCCGCTAATGACGTTGAATGACGGAGGCGGTGATGAGGTGATGTGCTGAGGAGTGGATGTGCTTATTTGATAATTTGAAGACCTGCCTACCGCAGGCAGGTTTGAAAATTGTCCCGATCGATAGTAAGGAAAAGCTCCCGAAGCTTTAGCGCAGGAAGATGAAGCCCCGTCCAAGTGAAGTCATCCGGGCGGGAGTGCCCAACCCAAAGGCACTCTTTAAAATTTTGCGGAACTTATCCTTGAACTCACTTGAACTTGTAATTGTACCAGTGTGGACTATTGATTAAGGCAAGGTTATAACGCATTATTCAAAAATGTAATAGGTGTGTGCTGAAACCTGAGTGCATGCAGACGGCTACAAAGAATAGAAAAGCCCAAAAGCAAAAACGCTTAAGACTTGGTCTCCGTTTGTTTATTACTAACGCTACTCACAAGTCAAAAATGGTTTTCTCCTTAAACAAACTGTCTGTTAAGACAATTTCTTAACATTGTCTTCTACTAACTCTTTAGTATCTTCACATTAGGCGCTTCAAACTTCGGAATTGTCGGAGTGGATGTGCTAAACATGGGCTCCACGATAGGCGGTGATACCCTGGATCCTCTGTTATATATAAAGGAATGATCGAGTTGGAGTAAAGAATGAAAAGCTGCTTAGGCTCAGTCGAGCCTGCTGTAAAAAGTCAGGGTTTATGTTGACAATCGAAATTTCCTTTTCCGTTGTTTACTTTTTAAAAGGTGCTTAACTAAGAATTATGAAATTCTATCTCTTATTACTTTACCTCCTCATGTTTTCCTGCGGAACAGGCAAAACAATACCCTCACTTGGTATTGAAGAAATCCAATTTGGTAGCGGGGGTGGATTTACAGGAGAGGTAAAAACGTACACCCTTACTTCAGACAGTCGTATTACAGAAAAGAATGCAGTGATACGAACGCTCGATGCTAAAACTACCGCTAAACTTTTCAAAGAAGCTAACGCGCTAAAAGATTATTCTTTTCAGCAGCCTGAAAATATGTACTCTTTTTTAGTGATTAAGACCTCTGAAAAAACGAATAGAATTGTGTGGGGCTCCGGCTCCTCAATACTCGATCAACGAGTAACTTCATTACACAAAGCACTACTGGAAACCCTAAAATAGCAAACCTATGTCCGCTATACGCATCACCACGCTCATTGTGGGAGTAACACTACTGATGAACACCTTCACTTTTGGCCAAGGAAAACAACAAGCACTTCCGACCATTACCAATCCATTCAAACAAAAAACACAACTGCCATCCAGCAGTTACAGTCAGCCGGCAACAGCGAATGGCCGGGCAGTACAACCACAAGAAAGGCCTGCTCTGGAAAGGGTAAACGAATCAGTCTATGCAAGCTTCAAAAATAAGAAGGTAGGCATAGAAGATATGGTTAAGGATCTAAACTCCTTTCTAGGGTTAAGTGAGCAGTATACATTTAAAAAGAATTCAGTTAAGACAGATGAGCAAGGTGTCGTACATGCTACCTATCAACAAGTATATAAAGGCTATGTGGTAGAAGGAAATGTGTTAATGCTTCATAGCAAAAACGGTGTTTTAAAATCGTTGAATGGAAAACTGGCGGATCTTGAAACGGTGGAAACCAGAAATGTGCTTACCACTGAAAGCGCCATGGCAGCAGCGAAAGAGTATTTAAACGTCACGAAGACAATCCAGGACTACCCGGTTGAAACAGTACTCACAAGAATCCCGAGTCCATCCGGTGCTCAAACAAGGCTTGCGCACAAAGTAAGGATTGATTCACAATCACCTTTTGAGATGTGCTATGTGTATGTGGATACCCAAACAGGAGACATCCTTCACAAAATAAATCTTCTGGCGCATGCGGATGTTGCCGGAACGGGGCAGACCTTGTATAGCGGCAATCAAGCCCTCACGGTAGACAGCCAAACCGGATCGTTTCGCCTGCGGGATAACGGGCGTAAAATTCAAACCTTCAATGGTACCTTCGCTACCGATTTGAATGAGACAGGCTTTGTGGGCGCCACCGATTTTACAAGTCCCACCTCTTCGTTCGCGGCCGTACCACAACTCTCTTCGTTTACCATTACAGCCGTTGCCCAAGCCTGGTGGTTTAATTCCTTCTCTGATGAACTTCCCGATTTGTACATTCGGATAAAAGATGGTGCCAATCAGACTGTATATACATCCGGCTTTTTAAACAATACCAACCCTCCCCTTACCTTTTCTAATTTAAGTGTTTACTTGACGAATCCACCCTACACCGTAGAAGTGTTGGATGCAGATGAAGTGGGGAATGATGATCTGGGTGGAAGTTACACCCTGTCCACCACTACAGGAAATCAATCGTGGTCTGGTAATGGAAATAGTGGTTCCTATTCTATTACCAGCTCCGGCAACCCTGCCATCGATGTGCATTGGGGTATGCAGAAGAGTTATGATTTTTATCTGAGTGTATTCAATCGAAACAGTTACGATGGTGCAGGAAGTGTTATCAAACAATACATCAACCCGCCCACCTTACAAAGTCAATACGGGTATAGCCCAAACAACGCCAGCGCTTTTCCAGCTCCTTATAACATTATGCAGTATGGACTGGGAGATGGCATCAGCTTTAAACCACTGGTAGGTTTGGATGTAGAGGGTCATGAATACACCCACATGGTTGTTGAGAAAAATGGAAATGGTGGGCTAGTGTATGAAGGTGAATCAGGTGCCCTGAATGAATCCTTTGCCGATATTTTTGGTGTTTGTATAGAGTTTTTTTCCGGTGTGAATCCCGATTGGTTTATTGGGGAAGATGTGATGGTGGGCAAGCCGTATTTAAGATCGATGGCTGATCCGAATGGTGGGCAACAACCCGATACCTACGGGGGGCAATTTTGGGCGAATCCTGCCAACCTGGAAAATGATTATGGCGGGGTGCACATTAATAGTGGTGTACAAAACTTTTGGTTCTATCTGCTTTCCCAAGGAGGAACTGGCACAAATGATTTAGGAAAAGCCTATGCCGTTACCGGAATTGGTATTACACAAGCCAGACAAATTGCCTACCGAAACCTGGTTACCTATTTAGGACCGAATGCAACATTTGCCGATGCCTACGCTGGTTCCTTACAAGCCGCTGAAGATATCTTTGGAAATCCATCCACTCAATACACAGCCGTGCGGCAAGCGTGGTATGCGGTGGGTCTTGGAAACGATCCCAGCAGCTATTGTAGTGGCGTCACCCAACTCACAGCGGGCACTGGAACCATCTCCGATGGAAGTGGTGGTGCGAATTATGCTAATAATGCCAACTGTAAGTGGGTGATTGCACCCAGTGGAGCCACGCAACTTAGTTTAAGCTTTACTGAATTTGAAACAGAAGCAGATTTTGATATTGTCTATATATATGATGGTCCCGATGATACCTTTCCACTCTTAGCTACCTGGTGGGGCAATACTTTACCTCCGGTTATTACCACCTCTCCTGGCGTGGGCGCCATGTGTATCAAATTTATTTCGGATATAGATCTTGCACTGGGTGGTTGGTCTGCCAACTACACCACAACCATCGCTCCCACCACGTGTAGCGGAGCCACTATTTTGGGTGGTGCTACGGGCACCTTTACAGATGGCTCGAGTAGCAATGTGTATGGCAATAATCAAACCTGCTATTGGTTTATTGCACCCCCCTGTGCCACCAGCGTTACGCTTTCCTTTTCTCAATTCAACACTGAGTTAGACTATGATGGCGTGATTATCTACGATGACTTTTCTGGAACCAATCGCTTAGCTGTGTTAACCGGAACGAGTACACCCAATCCAATAACTTCTACTACAGGTAAAATGTTGGTTGTCTTCGTTTCTGACTATTCGTTTACGCTTCAGGGTTTTTCTGCCAGCTATACTTCTGTTGGTTCCGCTACTTGTTCTGGTATTACGAGCCTGACTACTGCCGACAGTGGTGTGCTTGCCGATGGTAGCAATACCAATGCGTACTGTAATAATGTAGATTGTCAATGGTTAATCCAACCACCACAAGCCACCACAGTTACCTTAACCTTTACTCAATTTGATGTTGAACCTACTTCTCCGGACGGGCTCACTGTTTATGATGCGGTGGAGATCTATGATGGAAGTACAACCAGTGCCCCACTTTTAGGAAGGTTTTCCGGAAACAGTATACCGCCAGCGGTCACCTCTACAGGTGGAAGTTTACTGGTGCGGTTCTTCTCTGATCTGGAGGTTAGCCGACCAGGTTGGTCCGCAGTGTATACGTCTACTCAAACTTCCTATTGTGCGCCTGCCACTACCTTAACACAAGAGAGTGGAACCCTTACTGACGGTAGTGCCAACAATCAATATGCAAACAATACCAATTGTGCCTGGCTTATACAACCTCCTGATGCGAACTCCATTACGCTATCGTTCTCAGCCTTTCAAACAGAGTTAAACTTTGATGGCATTATTGTATATGATGGAGATGACACTACTGCTCCTGTATTACGAAGGTTATCGGGCGCCACCATCCCACCTAGCATTAGCTCTACCGGAGGCAGTATGTATGTTGAATTTTTGTCCGATCCTGCCATACGAGGAAATGGTTGGGCGGCTACCTATACTTCAACGCTTGTTACCGGAATTACAGAAACTACATTTGGTACTAGGCTGAAACTGTTTCCAAATCCTAGCAACGGTACATTTACCATTCAATCCAATTTTGATGAGTCGTTATTCCTTCATATTCTCGATGTGAGGGGTCAAGAAGTTGTTAAAACCTATACGGTGCACAAAGGAGAAAATAAGGTGGATGCCTCTGACTTAGCAAAGGGAATTTACCTGGTGCGAGTAAAGGTTGAAGATGTTTATCATACCAAACGATTCATTATCTATTAAGAGAAGATATTCTACCAGCAGGAATTTTAATGTTTTACCATAATACTCCTGCACAGTGGCCCGACAAAAAAGCGGGGGTGGTATGGCAGGCACGTGAGGAAGCATTTTTTTCCCCGATAGCTATCGGGGTTAGGTTTTTTGGTACTTTTTGTGCCAAGACAAAAAGTAGAAGTGCTATTGGCCATGTTTCCTCTACGCGTCTTTTTCTCAAGCACGGACCGCGGCATTCGGATAGCCACCAACAGCAAAGGTGTTGCGATGTTAAATGAAGGACCGTCAGTGCCATCTTCCGAAGCCTTAGCGCAGGGAGCTGGAGACCCGTCCGACCGGAGTCTTACAGGCAGGAGTGCCCAAACCAAAGGCACTCTTCAAAATTTTGCGGAACTTATATTTGAACCAACGTGAACTAGTGATTGGACCAACGTGAACTTGTAAGTGAACCAACCCGAACTTGTATTTGGACCAACGTGAACTAGTAAGTGAACCAACGCGAACTTGTAAATGGACCAACACGAACTTGTAAGTGAACCAACGTGAACTAGTAAATGGACCAACGCGAACTTGTAAGTGAACCAATCCGAACTTGTAAGTGAACCAACCCGAACTAGTAAATGGACCAACGTGAACTTGTAAGTGAATCAATGCGAACTAGTAAATGGACCAACGCGAACTTGTATTTGGACCAACCCGAACTAGTAAGTGAACCAACGCGAACTTGTAAAGGAACCAACGTGAACTTGTCTTTGGATGGAGCTGCCGGCACAAACAAGATGCTGGCGACAGTAGGACGTACTAAAAATGAAAACAGCCGGACCTTCGCATTTTTAAGAAGTATCTCCCCAACCTTGCCCTGCGCCTGTTTCTACTACCCAGTGTAAATGTTCACTATCGCGTAGGTCTGTCCGGTATTGGAACTCTGAAACTTCACTAATCTGTGAAATTTATTCCTGTTGAAATTGGTCGCATTGTTGAGTACATTAACTAAACATCTAAGCCATGCTCGGTTTCCACTCAAGATTGTTTACCCGAATAATGTCCAGAAATCGGGAAGTCTACCTTCTTAAGATCGTAACCTTAGCCGTTGCCTTTGCCTCATCGGTTCTGATCATACTTTTTTCATTGAACGAATTTGGCTTCGATAGATTCCACAAAGATTCAGGCAAGATCTTTCGAATCCTGAAAAAGAATAACGATGAACAATTCAGCGGAAACCGGTTATCAGCAAAAATTCCCCGGGAAATTTTCACCCAACTAAAAAGTGACTACAAAGATTCGCTTGTTGTTTCACGTGTAAAGATCATGAACAACATTACCGTGATCTCCGCTGACAAGAAACCACTCTATGATCAGAAAATTCATGCCACAGATCCTGATCTTATAGACATTTTCTCTTTTGACATCATCGATGGAAATGTTCAGAACTTTCGGGAAGCAAACCAAGCGGTGGCCATGCTGTCGTCCCGGGCAGCAAAAAAGTATACCGGTACGAATCAGGCCACTGGCCAGAAACTAAAGATTTATACCCTAAAGGACTCGGTAGAAGTAAGCGTTGTCGCTGTTTTCAATGACTTTCCAAAAAACAGTCATGAAGACTTTGATGTATTTATTGCCTTCGATGACAATGTGCTAACAGCTTTACATTTCAATCCGAAAGAATCGGGCGTGTATGGAAGAACGCAAAAGGAGAATCCAGGGCACTATCAATTTTTTGACAACGCATCTCCCCTTCAAACCAACATGACGTATCGCCTTCAGCCCTTGCCTGAGCTTTACTTTGGGCCACGCGTGCTGGGAGAAGAGGCCAGACATGGAGATCGTTACAGTGTACTTATTCTGATATGCATTGCCAGCCTGATTCTATTTTTATCGCTCAGCAGTTTTGTGAACCTTACTACCATCACCCTCCCGTATCGTGCGAAAGAACTGGCGATAAAAAAACTAGCGGGCACCAGTCAAACCGTACTCTTACTCGGCTTTTTAAAGGAGTCCGCTACCCTGGTAGGGTTCTCCTTCTGCATCGGCCTGATGTCGCTGATAGCCTTAAGCGGGTACGTGGAATCGCTGTTGAGTCTTCACATCCTTCCGTTATTATTTTCCTTCGATGTGCGACTCCTCCTGACCATCGCAATCTTGTTTGCACTGCTCGCGTTGTCTCCGGTATTCATGACCCTGCGCTTCATACTCGCTACTCCCAATCGTTTGCTCAGTACCGACACGATAACTTTTCCCAGGCTCAAACGAATCATTACCTTTCTCCAACTCGGCATTAGCATTTTCCTCATCATTACCTCTGTGGTTGTTCGCAGGCAAATTAATTACTCCCTTGTAAAGGAGCCCGGACAAAATCACGATCAGATCGTATTCCTGAACTCGCCCGCAGGCATCACCAACGAGGGGGTTCGGAATTTGCGTGCAGGCTGGAAGCAATACAACCCGAATGTGCTGGATGTGATGGCCGTTTCCCAATTGCCCGACCGTATTACCAGCAAAGAAATTGGCTCTGAATTTTACCTGCTTCAAGTAGATGCCGGCTTTCGGGAATTTTTCAATCTTGCTATGAAAGAAGGCTATTGGTTTGGACCGAACTCGAGTGACTCGGTGATCGTAACCAATAGTAGTGGGAAGCAACGGATGGAGGCCAATCCCTTACAGGTTATTGGTGTGATGGAAGATGTGAGCGAAGCGTTTAATCAACCCGAGAAACCCGTGAAGATAACGCTTAGTAAAGATTACCATTACAGCTGGTTGTGTGTGCGGGTGCTCGAAGTTGATATACGAAGGACCGTAGAGCAACTTTCGAAAAGTCTTTCGTTTCGTGGTGAGCTGGCACGTGTCAACTACCTGGATCATCATTTCCAATCATGGGTGGACTATCAGGACAGACTTAATAAACTATCCGCACTCCTGGCCATTATTTCAGGCGTGCTTTCCTGTTTTGCCATTTACGGTTTAAGCGTAAGTCTTGTACGCGATAAATTAAAAGAGATTGCCGTGCATAAACTATTTGGGGCCCGTACCGCCCATATCACCTATCTGCTGGTTCGTGAATTTAGTAAGCAACTGATCATTGCCTTAGCCGTGTTCGGGCCGGCAGCCTATATTTTGTTACATGAACTGCTGAGGACTTTTGTTTTCTCCACATCTTTCAGGTGGGAAGATCCTCTTTATCCACTCGCGTACTGTGTCTTTGTCATTACTATCATTTGTACCTTTCAGGCATTGAGCCTGAACAGGGCAGATTTTGCCTCCGCGCTGAAAGGTAGATAAGACGGAGCCTACACCTTGCCTGCATGATGGCACAAGGGAGATACCTGCGGCCTCGGTCTGTCTTCGCTTAAACACTGACCCAGTGCTCAAATTCCAAAAAAAATTCTACCTTAGTAAAGGGCTCCGGAATAGTGACTAGGTGTGTGGCAGTAAGTGGATTCGTTAATCCTTACTATTAATATAGAGAGAGACCTAAGTAGTGTACCAGACATTTCTATATAAGAAGGTAATAGGAATTCTAGTGGCTACGTGTTGGGCGCAATAATTTTAAAAATAAATACAAAATGAGCATCATTCACGTTAACCAAATCGCAGGAAAGATAAAACCATTGTTTGACGACAAAATCGATAAAAGGGACATACCGATTCATGATCCTGAAATAGAAACGAAAGTCTTAACTAGATGTTTGGCTGCATATGCAATTTATAACCATACTGCTTGTTCGCCAGACCAAGCGGCAATGTCGATTGTTGACGGAGGTGATGATAATGGGATAGATGCAATATACTACTCATCAACATTAAAGGAGCTGATTATTGTCCAATCAAAATGGATAAAGAGTGGGAACGGTGAACCCGATAGTGGCGAAATCATCAAATTTTGTAGTGGTATTGAGGATTTAATCAATTTGGATTTTGACAGATTCAATTCAAAGGTAATACAGAGGCAAGCCGAAATTACAAGTGCTATCTCTGCATTTGATACTAAATATATTATCATTCTGGCTTACACAGGCGACAAAGGATTGGCAGAACATGGCATGAGAAGAATAGATGACCTGGTCGCTAAATTAAATGATGCCGGAGAGGGATCTGTAGAGGAATTGGTCAAGTTCAGAAAGCTAGATCAAGCTAAAATTTACACGAGCTTATCAAAAGGATTACTATCGGACCCACTAAATTTTGAAATAGGTCTTCATCAGTGGGGTAAATATTCTGAGCCATATAATGCATTTTTTGGATATCTCTCTGGAGAAGAAATTTCGAAATTATGGAACCAAAATGGACGAAAACTATTTCACAAAAATATTAGAAACGTCTTAGGTAAAACAGAAGTAAATGACGAACTGAGTAGTACAATCTTAAACAATCCTGAAAAATTCTGGTACTTCAATAATGGGATAACGATAATAGCTGATACTATTGAGAAATCAATGATTGGGGGGGCTAATCATGACTTGGGAAGTTTCAAATTGACAAACGCCTCTGTGGTTAATGGTGCACAAACAATTAGCTCCATTGGTGAGACTGCAAATAAAACTCCAGAAAAATTGAAAGCCATTTTTGTACTGGTCAAATGTATCAGTTTACAAAATTCTCCAATTGAGTTTGGCAACGAAGTAACAAAAGCAAACAACAGACAAAACAGAATAGAAAATAGAGATTTTGTGTCTCAAGACAATGAGCAATTAAGATTAAGAGAAGAAGTCGCACATGATGGATTTAATTATAATCTTGTTAGATCAGATCAATTTATTAAGTCAGCTACGTCTTTTGATGTTGAGGAGGCAACAATTTGTTTGGCGTGTGCTTCTGGTAATGTCTCATTAACAGTTCAAGCCAAAAGAGAAGTAGGTAAATTTTATGAGAATCTATCAAAGGGTATTTATAAACAGATATTTAATCCAAGTGTAAACGGAAGGAAGGTTGCAAATACAATATTCCTAAATAGAAAAATTGAACAGACTATTGAGGATAAACTGAAGCAAATGCCAAAGAAGACAGGAAAAGAAGTTAAAAAATTAAAAATTTCAGATACGACCCTCATGAATGTTGAGGACCAAGACATAGAAAAATATTTTAATGATATTTTTCCAAAAATTACGGACTCGATAAACGCTAAGTTTTCTGATAATATTTTAGCGACTCTTTTTAAGAATAAAACAAAATGCGAGCAACTAGATAAACTCTGTGCGTAAAATTACTGCGTCCAACAAAGTATATACGCAATGATAGACAGATGAAGATTATAGCAATACAAATTGAAAATTTAAGAGGATTTCGACAAGTCCCGAAAACGGAATTGTCAAAAACCATTAATATTTTCATTGGTCCTAATAATGCCGGCAAGTCAACAATTCTAAATTCCATTTTTCATATTCAAAGACCAAACCTCAATCAAAATGACATTACGTTAGGACATGCAACTAGTGAGATAAGACTTTACTTTGAAGGACAACACTTGCCAATGATTCCTCCAAACTCCAAAGTTGACTCGCTCATATTTGACTTAAGGTCAGGCAGTAGAAATTTCGGAATCGTTACTGGGGGGCAGACTGGATGGGGTAAAACAACTCCTGAGCAAGAGCCAAACAATCTGATCTATCCCTATCTCTCCAAAAGAAAAACAGCAGGTTATACCGACAACATTAATGAAAGTAATGCAAACTCAGTTACGGGCAATTTTACAAATCTATACTCCAAAATAGATAGGCTGGTGACACCTCAATTTCAACCAGGTAACAAGCAATATGTTGCGGCCTGTGAGGAAATTCTTGGATTTCAAGTTTCTTCTTTAGCAAAGGGCGCTGGAAAGCAAGCAGTTTACTTCGTTCATAATCTTGAGCATATACCATTGACATCAATGGGTGAAGGAGTCGCCAACGTACTTGGTCTAATCACAGATTTATGTGTTGCGGAGGATAGAATATTCCTTATAGAGGAACCAGAGAATGACATTCATCCCAAAGCATTAAAGGCTCTTCTCAAATTGATAATTGAAAAATCTAATTCAAACCAGTTTTTTGTATCTACTCACTCAAATATTGTGATGAAGTATCTAGGGGCAGCGAATAACTCAAAAATATTTCATGTTAATAACACGATTGGAATATACCCCGAAAGACCAAATTTGTTTGTGTCTACTCTTAAAGAAATATCAAATGATCCTGAAGAACGAAGGAGTGTATTACAAGAATTAGGGTATGATTTTTTTGACTTTGATTTATGGTCTTGTTGGCTATTCTTGGAAGAATCTTCTGCGGAAATCTTGATTAAGAACTATTTTATAGGGTGGTATGTAAATTCATTATCTAATAGACTAAGAACATTTTCAGCAGGAGGATCTTCAGGGATTATTCCAAAATTTGAAGACTTTGATAGGCTCTTTATTTTTCTTCATTTAGAACCAACCTATAAAAACAAAGTTTGGGTTATTATTGACAAAGGAATTGAGGAAGATAAGATTATTGAAAGGATGAGAACCAAGTATTCAAAATCGGGATGGAGCGCGTCAAATTTCATACAATTTGACGAACATGATTTTGAAAGATACTATCCAAAGAGATTTCAGAAAAAGGTAACAGCTGTTTTGAAAATCGAAGACAAGCAAGTAAAACGTAAAGAAAAAAAAGAATTACTTGACGAGGTGTTGGATTGGATAAAAGAGAATGAATCGACTGCAAAAGAAGAATTTAAAGAGAGTGCCAAAGAAGTTATTGACAAGCTGAAAACTATAAATAAAAAGATTAGTAAATAACTACGCCCAACAAATTGTATGTGCCGTTGGGGGAGCTGGTTTAACCTTTAAGTTTTATCTTTCAAACAACGTTTGGTGTCATGGGACAGTGATGTGCTTCGAATTCCCGCCTCTGCTTATGCACAAACGCTGTGCGTAAGCCTTCAAGACAGACTGGTGACAGACATATGAGAGTATTGACTACTGTAACACTATTTACGATTTTCTCTACTGCCATTGGACAGACTTACTCGTCAAAAAAGTCACTAACATTTTATCCTGGAACGTATATTGACACTGAATATAGGTACGCTGATTCTACCGGGATAAGTGTAATCGTACAAAACAGTTTACGAAAAGGTGGACAATACATTGACCCTACCGGAAAAGAATTTTTTTCTGTGATCTACTGGTATCGCGTCATTAATGAAACGGCTACTCCGCTAGAGCTGAGCATTAATTTTCCGGCTGATTCATTTGCCACTTCCCCTTCACCAGATGCCTACTTAAAAGCTTTTCTGCCGCTGGACACCATGACACTTGGCAAAGAAGGATTACATGCCTACGGTGCAACGGGTTTGAAATCTTTCTTAGATACAGGCTTGACTAAACCGACCACGCTGCAACGAACTATTCATCCTAAAGATGCCTGTCTTTTCTATATCGGAGTGCTGTTTTATCAGGCGTATGCTCCCGCGCGCGCAGAACTTGTCATCAAAGGAAAAGATGTTTTTTATAAAATTGGTGGAATAGAGATTCCCTGTGGACAGATTGCTTTTAAAAATTAAAACAGAAAGCCGTCACTGCAACTAGTGAAACTTTAAGCGGTCCGACAAAAAAGGAATTAATGGAGACCTTAGACACAGCCATATCGTTCTTATTAATCGTTGGATTGATCGTATCGCCAATGGCAATTCTCATAGGACTAAAACGATTTGAGGTCAACAAATACAAGTTTTTAACATATCTGACCCTTGGGGTAGTTGTTACTTCAATCCTCACAATGCTTTTTGCGTGGTGGTCAAACACTGCCAACGAAATGCTTCTTTCCCACTATGGGTATAACTTCGATGCCATGAATGAGGCGGAGAAATTTGCAAACGTTTCCCCTAACAATCTAGAACGAGTAAAGAGTCTTGAAACCAGTAGGATGGGAATTGGGTGGCCAATTAGGGCTATCCTATCTTTTGTATTCTACTCCCCTTACCTACTAGTCATTTACTTAATCGCCTTTCTAGTTCAAAAAAGAAGCCGCATACAGTCAGTCAAGCTTTAAGGGTGTTTCGTTAGGCCTCACTCTATTTATAGAGATGGACCCAAGCAGCCTATCAGGCATTTGTATATAAATATCTATACTAATTTTTAGTGTTTAGCTGTTCTGGGGCATTTTTCAGGACAGTACAAACGACTATATTGACAACTAAATTAAGTACCTATAATCCAAAACTATGTTCGGAATCCAACACATCAAGTTTGACTCAATGACTTATGTTCTCCATTTCAAAAATGGACATATAAAAAGAGAAGGGCGCGGACTTTCATTCTTCTATTTTGCACCCAATAGTTCAATTGCAGCCATCCCTATGGGGAGCAACGACCTTCCCTTTGTTTTTAACGAATCCACAAATGATTACCAAACAGTTACAATTCAGGGACAGATTAGCTACAAAATTAGCAATCCTAAAACTCTCGCAGATGTGCTGGACTTTACCGTAAACGACAATGGACAATACAAGAAAAATGATATTGAAAAATTAAATCAACGCATCATCAATGAGGCTCAAACTGCCACATCTTCTTATATCCACAGCATTAAACTGAAAGATGCCATCCGATCTGCAAAGGCCATTGAAACAAAGATTTTAGAAGGGCTGAAATCTTCCCAGGCTATAGGTATGTTAGGAATAGAGATTCTAGGCGCAAATATTCTAGCCATACAAGCATCGCCTGAAATGGCAAGAGCCTTGGAGACTGAAACAAGGGAAAAACTTCAACAAGAAGCTGATCAAGCTATTTACGAACGTAGGAACTTTGCAGTTGAGCAAGAAAGAAAAATAAAAGAGTCTGAGTTAAACACAGAAATTGCAGTTGAAGAAAAGCAGAAACAAATAGCTGAGAAGAAGATGGAATCAAATGTTCAAAAAGCTGATAACGATAGAAAGCTTCGTGAAATGAAAATCCAAGCTGACATTGCCGTTGAAAATCAACGGAAACAACTTATTGAACAAAAAACAGCCAACGATAAAAAAGAAGCCGAAACTCAAGGTTATGTAATCGAAACTACACTAAAGCCCTACAAGGATATTGATTGGAAGACATTGACTGCATTAAATAATAATCCTGACCCAAAATTCAATATTTCCTTAGCCTTTAGACAACTGGCCGAAAACGCAGGAAAAATTGGTAACCTCAATATCAGTCCTGAGTTGCTTGAATCAATTTTAAATGACAAGAAGGAAAATAGAAAATGAGTGTTGAATATGCCATCATTGTAAAAAACAAAACCAGGCTAGAATCATTAATTGAGCGCTTCAATACAAAAGCACAAGCCAAATTTTACATAGAGCGATTGGGGGGGAATTTTGAGGATTATGAAGCTGAGCATGAAACTTTTCAATATTCTTTAAACTCGCTGCAGACACAACTTTCGCAAGTTATCAAGCATAAAACCCTTGAAAGGGTTTACATGCCATCCTTTATTTTCTCAGAAAATCATTTGATCGTTGTCATTGGACAAGATGGACTGGTCGCCAATACGGCAAAGTATTCAAGAGGAATTCCAATAGTTGCAGTCAATCCAGACAAGCAGAGATATGATGGTGTGCTCCTACCCTTTGACACCTCAAACTTTATCGAAGGCGTTGAGGGTGTTATGGCAAACAATTACAAATCAAAGATCATGCAATTTGCAGAGGCTTCATTGAATGATGGTCAAAGACTTTTAGCATTCAATAATCTATTTATTGGTGCCTCCACGCACATTTCAGCTCGCTATAAAATATCTTATAACAACAAAACTGAAGAGCACTCATCCAGTGGACTCATTGTCTCCACACCAGCCGGTTCAACAGGTTGGTTAAGTTCCATTTTCAATATGGCCTACGGTGTGACTAGCTTGTTTGAGAAAAATCTAAAACCTAAAAGGCCAAAGCTCAAAGACAATGAACTTCTTTTTGCAGTCAGAGAACCCTTTCAAAGTATAAGGACACAAGCTGGTATTACAGCAGGTATCCTAAAAAATCAAACTAAGCTCACCATTGAGTCACTCATGCCCACAAATGGAGTCATCTTTAGTGATGGTATAGAGTCCGACTTTCTTAAATTTAATAGCGGTTCAATTGTAACAATTGGAATCTCAAAGGAGACCGCTAAACTTGTAACGGGCGACAAGAAAAACGCCACATAATAAAGCTATACCTTCTTTAAGCGCAAGCACCTCTCTTGTGCTGGCAGTAGAGCTTATTGCTAAAGTTTCAGAAAAATATTTACCTTGTTATGTACTCGGCCTGCGCCAGGATGGCTGAGGTTTAGCTTCACTTTATGTATAGAGATGGGTTAAGTAACCTATCAGACATTTCGATTAAATTACATATCAAAAATTCTGATGTATATATGTTCTGCACAATAGCCGTATGACTATAAAATCATTAACAAAAAAGGATTTTAGGTTTAAGAAACTGACGACTATTGAGATCATCGTTTTACTCGGCCATATCTTTATAAGTAGTGCATTTTGGCTCATTTATGAGTTTAATTTAATGACTGCACCAGATTTGAGAGACTGGATAAGTGGATACTACTTTGCCGTTCCATTCATTTTAGTGGGAATTCTGTTCAGAAATTTACGGAACTTCAATTTTTTTCTGTCATGGACCCTAATCTCAATAATACAATTAACAATCTATTTCCTTGTTGC
>LNEN01000292.1 GCA_001464155.1 Cytophagales bacterium Ga0077538
CAGGGCTTGGATTACATAAAAGGTAATAGCCAATTTTTCGTTTCTAAAAACGATAAAAACAAAAGCTGCCAGCGCAAAGAAATAGAATTCGGCATGATAGGGTGTTGACCACGATAATCCGTTCGCGATAAGAGCCACCACCAAAAAGCTTATGACCAGAAACCGTGCGAGTTGATACCTGCGCATGTGATTGAGTACAAAAACAGGGAGCACCATAGCAATGCCCCCTACATTTAATAACATGGTCCACCAGGGATTGGTATTGACAGAAGAAGGACCGGATAAATAATTAACCGCCATGTAAATGCTCACTATAATCGCATTGATGACAACCAAGCGATTCGTGATCTTAATCCTCGATCGTTCGGAGAAGCTTAGTTCTTCTTCTACTCCAATTTGTAATACTTTCTTCCAAACTCCCATGTCTTCAAATACGCGTAATTTATTCCTGGGGAGGATCAATTTACATTATTTGGTGCTGCTTTAACAACTTGAACTTCTATTCCCTTTTTTCGTGCATAAATGCTGTTGTCGTACATGGCTTCACAATTCACAGCTGGTAGATAAAAAGCACCCGCATACGAAGCGGTTAACAAAATTCGGAAAGTCTTCCGCTCGCTTCGTCTCAAATCAAAATAGGTATACACTCTATCATCGCGAATATCCTGATAGGTAAAGGCGCTTGACTTCACCGCTTGTTCTGCTTCTTGTAAACGAAGGTTATTAATTTCCCAACCGGATGGGAAGACCTGAGCCAAGGCGAGGTTCTCGAAAGAAGAACGACTGCCGTTGTGCTGTACACTTACTTCCGCAACAAATTCTGCACCCTGCACCAAACTTGTGGGATCAATATCAACACCATCTGTATTCGTATAGCGAACTGTTAGTGAAAGATTGCTTTGCTCATCCTCTTCCTGACCACGAGCCGGTGTTCCTTCTGCAATAACGCGCGTAAATAACATGCCTTTACTTTCATTCACTACCTGTATAGCTTCCTTCGCCATACCCTTAACAGGGATACTTACTTGAGCAATAGGTAATTCAGTGCTGGCCGATACCTTCTTCCCTCCTATAGTATAGGAGAATTTGAGCTCTCCGCGTTTTTCTGATCCTGCAAAAGCGCCAATCGCTTTCAAAGAATACGCCACTTCTTGTGTGCTCATCCAATACGCATCGTTACTAAGAGCCTTAGAAATCTCCTTCACAATTTCAAAGGCTTTTACCTTATCACCCAAGGCAACTAATGTTTCTAAAATCATGGCTTTGTCGCGCACATCCGAACCGTAGCTATAGCCTAGATCTCTGTAGGGCTTTAGGATTGCTGAAAGATTCTCAATCATTTTCTTGGCTGCTTCTGCTTGCCCTGCTTTCGCATAAGCCGAAGCTAACATCCAGGCAGCGGTGGTGGAAAGATTACCCTGTTCACGCAAACGATTCATCGCACCCATTTCTGGAGAGCCCGCCAAGGCAAGTGTGTACAAACGATACGCTTGAATCAAATCGCTGTTATAGTAACCATCGTTTCGTCTCCACTCTTGTGCTTTATTCTTTTGGAAGTTCTTCCAACGCTTCATCATGTCCGCTGGTACATAATACCCCTTTGCTTCAGCATCTAACAAGAAATGTCCGGCATACGTAGTTCCCCAAGGATCAGAAGAGTCCATGTAACCCGGCCAGTAGCCAAAACCACCATCGCGCTGAACAAAGGATTTTAGTCGGTTGATCCCTGCGGTAACATTGCGTTGAATCGTATTCTTCTCAATCTCCGTAAGTGCTTTTACCTGATCAAGGTACAACTGTGGAAATACCGAAGAGGTTGTTTGTTCTATGCAACCATGAGGGTATTGAATCAGGTAACGAAGGCGCGCTCCCAGATTAACGGGAGGCATATTCGAAACTTCGAGCATGGCTGTGTTGGTGCCACTAATACCAAAAGGCACCAAATCATGACTCCAATTTTTACCTGCTTCTACCACACTTTCGGTTGTGCGAGTGATAGGGGTGTTTGGATTCCGTACATCAATCTCAATAATATCGGTGGCCGAGAAACTTCCACTCGAAGCCTTCACTTCCACTTTCGCCACACCTACTTCTTCTTTTACCAAGAGATCGAAATCGAGTGTTATATCTCCGGACGCACTCATCGCTACTGTTTGAGAAGCAGCCCCCTGTAGGGAAATCGGTCCGCTTACCTTCACGTCTACTTTTACATTCTTAATACTTTTCTCTTGTGTAAAGAGTGTAACAGGAAGTTTTACTTTTTCCTGTGGACCCAATACGCGTGGTAAGGTGGCTAATACCATTAAAGGTTTTCGTACGGGTGTTACCTTCTCTGTTTTTCCATAGGCAGCTTCGTATCCAGCTACTACCATGGTCTTTACCGAACCAATATACTGTGGCATAATGAAGGTATGTTCATCGGTATCTCCCTTCTCGATTGTAAAAGGTCCAAAATATTTTACTACCGGCTTAAAGCGATTGGCACGTGCATCATCTTCTTTGGAGGCAGCCAATTCTGCATCACCACCAATGGAAATCAATCGCTCGATGTGTGCACCGAAAGAACCTTCTCTGGCATAAAAGCGGCTCCACGCATCTGGTGTTTTAAAACGAGTTAAATCGAGCAAGCCTTCATCTACCATAGCAATGGTGTAGGTCATTTTGCGATCTGATTTCTCCGAAATCTTGATCGTTACTTCCTGCCCTGGCTCCAATACTTCTGGCATAGCCAGTACTGGTTCAAGATGGGTGGCTGGATCTTCCACCTTTACAGGCACTACTCCATACAAACGTATGGGCAAATCGTTGGTGGTTTGCGAATGTGGCTGCAGCAGAGAAACATGCACGAATACATTGGGCGCCATAGTCGCCTTAGCATCAAAACTAAATTTTGTTTCACCTGCTTCTGTTTGCACCCAATACGTTTCCAATACTTTACTTCCATTCTCTACACTCACCAAAGCACGACCGTTCGCACTACCTGGAATACTCAAGGTTACTTTTTCACCAATGCTATACGAACCCTTATCCGTTGAGAAAGAAAGCAGAGTAGCTCCTTCTGAAGACTCATCGTTGCGCGAACGACTCGCCCAACCAGGTTCATCTACATACACTACTTTACCGGTGCAATGACCGGATACAGGATCACAAGCGCGAACAAAATAACGGCCCCAGCCGGGGGATGCTATCTTAAAGGTATACTTGCCCTTTCCATTTATGGTATTAATGCTTTCACTTTTTATCAACTGAGAGTAGGAACCTTCCACATAATTCGCAATGCGATCGTAGGAATTATCCCACCACCAACGCCAGTTTAGTTTATACACACTTACTTCGATACCGCTGCGTGAAAGTCCAGCTCCCTGAGGGTCCACAGTTGCAATTTCTAATGTATGATCCTTATCGAGGTATAAAATGCCACTGTACTTTTCACCCTCCGGAACTTTGAGTCCGACAAATGATTGATAGGGATAATAGGGAACATTAAAACGATCGATACTGAAATTGCCACTCTCCTCAAATGCCTTCCCTCTAAAAATTGCATTCAGAAATCCAGGCGCTGCCGAAGAAGTTTCGAGGGATATATTGACGGTCGCTTTTCCCTCACTGTCTGTTGACCCCTCAAATACTTGTTGTGTCTCACTATAAAATTCACGCGAAGGATCTTCAAACACGTACTCAGGATACTTAGCGAAGGTGGTGGGGATGCTTACTAAGGTGAGGTCGAAGGTTGTTTTGAGATTACGACCCGGTGCACCGTGTAGCCATTTCACCTCCAGATCACCGCGTACATCGGATGAGGTGAAGACCTCTTCACCAAAATCCAGATTTATTTTTAAGCGATTGGGTTTAACTGTTTCAATTTTCAAGGTTTGATTAAACTCACTGCCTCCTACTTTCACGCGCCCCATCCAGTTACCAGTAGGTGCATCCGCTGCCGTGGCCGTAGCAAATTTGTAAAAGCCATTTTCGGAAGAGGAGCGCACCAAGCGATTGACGACTTGTCCCTGAGGATTGAATAGTTCAAACACTACCGGATGGGCGGGTGGTAAGAGTTTGCTTTTATCTTCCAACAAGAAAGTCAGGTACAAAGAATCACCAGGACGCCATACACCGCGCTCTCCGTATAAAAATCCTTTCAAGCCATTCTGCACAACTTCTCCGGCAACATCAAAACTGCTCAGCGAAAGCGCATCTCCATCATTTACTTTCAGGTAACCGCGCTGCGCACCATTCTTCGCTATCAATGCGAAAGGTTTTGCTTTTGTGTTGATCACACACTTCCCACTTGCATCCGTACTGGCAGTCCCAATTACTTGCTGCTGGAAATCATAGAGCTCCACCTGTACGTTAGACAAGGGTTCAGTTGACTTCAGATCCGTAACAAAAACGGTAGTATTTCCATCGTCACCACCTTTGGCGGTAATCCCCAAGTCAGAAGCAAGAATATTTTTTCGAATCGTTTTACTGTAATTGTAATACGAAGAATGGCAGGGATTATCACGCTCATCCCAATCATAATCTTCATCATAGTAATAATCGTCATAGGAGTCATAATACCCACCATCGTACTCGTTGTCGTAATCCTCTATCGTTTCAAATTGACCACCCTCCTCTTCTCCACTTTCTTGTCCTTCGCAATTATAAACGGAGTGTGACTTCTTAAAGCTCATCTTCACTTGATAAATAGCACCTGGCTCAGTATTGATAAACTCTGCCAGGTTGAGGGTATAGCGATTCCACTTTCCTAAATCCGTTACCCCTGTATTGTCAAGTGCGATTACTTTTTTCAATAAGCGTTTACCAACCCTACGCAATTCATTATTTCCATCTAAACTATTGGTTTGCAAAAACTGCAACATGTTATTCTCAAAAATCTTAATGATCTCAACTTCTACACTTCGAAGATTTACTGCTTCGAAAGGAAGCACCAGCCCCTGTGTGCTGGGTAGTATCGAACCCTTTCCAGTAAAACGAACAGCCGGGGCCACTTGCTCAAAAACCACTTCAGCAGAAGCAGCCGTCTTCATTCGGTAGTCCAGAATATTGCGAACACCAGCCTCTATGTGAATAGTCTTAGTGCCTGCTTGTCGCACCGGAGGATAAACCCATATTTCATTATCGTGTATATCAAAATCCAAACTTGGCAGATCGCTGATGCGAATGAGCCCTTCCAGGTTTTGCTTTTCTTTGAGTGGATCCGAAAACTGCAATACAATGTATTGACTGGGGCTTTGCACGACTTTTGTGTTCGTTAACTTAAAATCACTCAAGGATGGCACCTCTATCTCGAGCACCTCTTCCTTTTCTACACTTAATGTCTCTCCATTGGAAGTGAGTACAACTTTGCTAGCCTCTTCACCACGAGCCACTTCTTCTATACTAAACGTATGCTGCTTGCCATCACCCGCATGTGTCCAGAGAATGCTCAGACTTTTCCCTCCTTGCGCGGCACTGAGTACTTTTTCAACGGCTTCTGTATCTGCCACGTCTGCTGTAAACAAGGTGCCTTCTATCTTCTGTCTCTTTAATTCTGTTTTTACATACGGGCGCTGATTCTCGATGCTTACCTCAAAGTTTTGAGATATTACCTGAAAGGTGTATTCAAAAGTTTGAAGATCTTCAGGAGTTTTAAAGAGTTTAGAAAGAAAGAACTGTGCTTCGTATAGTTGTCCGGAAGTAAGACGATCAGCCGGTCTGAATTCAATGGTTCTTGCATCGAGCCAAAAAGCCTTTCCCTTTATAGTAGGACTGAAATCAAAAAGTTTAGCGGATACCTCCTGACCAATTTCTGAGGAGTCAGCCAAGGGCTGAGCCAGGACAAGACGAAGGTTTGCTTTTGCTGACACAATGCCAGCGGTGTAGGTGGAGATATACTCACCAAAGTACAAAATTCCAGCCGTTACCAGGCCGAGGATGAGGGCTGCAAATACGAGCTTTTTAACTAGGGGATTCATAGGGGGTGGGTTGAGGGCTCCTAAGTTCTGAAATCTTCTCCAAAAAATAACCTACATACCCTCTTTTTATAGAAACTCTTTGCTACTCATAAGTCTGACAGTACCATTGACTTGAGCATGGTGCTGTTCATGAAACGAGTCCTTTCAAACTCACTCAATTAGAGAATTTTGAAGGACCAAAATAAAAACTTATGCTAGATCAAATCCTTTTTTTAAGAAGATTACTCAAGGCCTTTGCCTTTTACACCGTTATGGCCTTTGTTGCCACCGCTTGTGATGATGAAAAAGAGGCTGCACAACCGCAACCCACCATTACTTCACTAAGTATTTCGGAAGGGGAAGTGGGGACAAATGTTACCATTATTGGAACAAACTTCGGAACAGTGGCAGCCGATGTGGAAGTTAGTTTTAACAATACGGAGGCTTTAGTGAGCACTGTAACGGCAACCCAACTTACCACCAGCGTACCAGTAGGTGCCACTACTGGCAGCATAAAAGTAAAAGTAAAATCATTGGAAGTGAGTGGGCCAACATTTACTGTGTTAGAACCCGTTACCGTGAGTGCTTCTCCTCTCTCGATCACGATAAATGAAAACCCCATTAATGGAGGTTTGCTAGGCACAGTAAGTGCTAGCACTAATCGTGGGAACTTATCCTATTCACTTGTATCTCAATCTGTGACAGGTGCCATGGCCATTAATTCTACCACGGGCATCCTGACAGTAGCGAATGTTGCGGCTTTTGATTTTGAAGTAAATCCTATTCTTACTGCCGTAGTGTCTGTTGCCAACGGAAGCGAGACAGCTACTGCTAATATCACGATAACACTCAGCAACGTTACTGAGGTTGCGGTAGATAACTTCACTGCAACTGTAACTGAAAACGTTGACAACGGCATCGGTATTGGAAGCATGAACGTACAGACCGGTGCACCTACTTTTTCGATTAGCAGCCAGACCCCCAGCGGTGCGTTGAGGATAAGTAGCACTGGCCAGCTATCCGTACTTAACAGTATAGACTTTGATTTTGAACTGAGGACTTCCATTTCAGCAACCATCACTTATTCTGGCGGTGGCGAAACAAAAACTGCAACTGCCACTATTACGATCACCGATGAAGTAGAAATTAACGTAGCCAACTTTACGGCTACAGTTGCTGAAAATTCTGCAATAAATACCAGCATTGGCAATGTGAACGTAACCGTTCCAACAGGTCCTGGTAGTATTGTGGCGTATGCTCTTACAACACAAAGCCCTGCGGGTGCACTAGCCATCAATGAAAGCACAGGAGAACTAACAGTGGCTAACGCTTCTTTATTCGATTTTGAAACAAATCCTACCATAACAGCAACTTATAGCGCTACGAATCTATCAGAAACAAAAACAGCCAGCGTAACGATTACACTCACCGATATAAATGAGGCTGCCGGAACTTGGGGAACAAATCTTGTAGCAGGGTCTACTACCACTACCGGCTGCACCACCGGAACTGGAAACGCACTTCGTTTCACTAATGTGTTCTTTGGCGAAGTAGTAACAAATGCTAATAATAACCTTGAATTTACCTTGGCTGACTGGACGTGTGGAGTTCGAAAGCTAGTACTTGAAAATACTCTCATTACAAGCAGCATCCATACTACTTCAAGTCCATTTAATATGTATGATGTTGTTCGCGTTGGCAGCTATTACCTCGCCACTTATTTTGATCCTACTTCAGGTGCAGGCAATATTTTACGTATTCCTAGCGATGGATCGGCTGTAAGCAATTTTCTTGGCAACAGCGCTGTTACTTATCCAACCGGTCTAGCGAGAGATGCAAGCGGAAATATTTATGTAGCTGAATCTGGCGGTCGGAAAATAAAAAAATTTAGCAGTACAGGCACTATACTTGCAATCTATGGAACAGGTGCTAATGGCGGAGCGGATGGAACAGCCAGCACTGCCACCTTTGCACGAACAATTGATTTGCAAGTTGATGCATCTGGAAATATCTATGTAGCCGATCGCTACTCCATTCGTAAGATTGATACTAATGGAAACGTAACCACTCTTGCTGGCGCTAATATAGCTGGCGATGCAGTTGGAACGGGTGCCAATGCTCGCTTTAACGAAATACACGGAATTGGAATATTGCCAAATGGCAACATCATCATTGCTGATAAACAAAATGGTAAAATAAAGCAATTGGATACAAATGGAGATGTAACTACCCTGCTTTCAGGAGTAACAAACGTTGAAGGCATCATTATTCACAACAACAACTCTGAGTTCTACTTTACCAGACAAAGCGCCATTCATAGAGCTTACTTAAATGGCGGTTCTTAATCATTGAATCGGTATTTTGGGGATACCTATTTAATAGGGGCTGCCTGTCATGGGCAGCCTTTTTTATACCATTATCGTTTTATAAGTTTATCTTTCTATGAAATGGTTACTCACGTGTGTTTATTGTATTGGTTTTGCAGCCTCGCAAAGTCAACAGCCTGTGCACTTTAACATCACGCAACAACAAGGACTACCCTCCAATACGGTTTATAATATCTTTCTTGACTCCAAAGGTTTTTTGTGGGTAGCCACTGAGAATGGCTTAGCACGCTTCAACGGATTGCATTTCAAAACCTACACCAACAACATGGTACGCTCCAATGCTGTAAGCGGATTGTTTGAGGACAAGGCCGGGCGCATCTGGCTGCATAACTTCTTTGGCGAAATCCTCTACGTGGAAAACGATACACTCAAGAAACTCACTTCCTGGGAAGACTACTACACCGAAGGATTCCCAACCATGTCAGCGCAGGGTGAAAATATACTGATTACAGCACCCAACTCATTTTATAGTTATTCTCCCACACACAAGGCATGGACAAATCTGATTGAATCAATCCCTTTGTCAGAAAGACCAATGCAATTTAATCACCACCTCATCAATCATCAGAATCAAGTCTTAATCTCCTATGCGAATCAAGAGGCTACTTACATACGAAACCTTACCACTCAAGAGGTGTACACATTACCCCGACAATACTATCCATTAAACATCAATGTTATTCGACTCGTTGAATGGAATAAGCAACTGTGGCTGTTTGACCCTGTTGGCAAGAAATTGTTTCATCTCCTGAAGGGACAAGTACAAGACATTCTCCCGACCTATAAAGAAAAACTAATAGATGCCGGACTTCTCGATACTGTGGGCGATTCACTCCTGACTTTTGCTGGCAGCAATGGACTTACTCTACTAAACAACAAAGGAACTTGGACGAAGCTTCTGGAAGGCAAAAAGGTAAGCAGTGTAGAAGCTGATAGAGAAGGAGGGATATGGGTAGGAACCCTCAATGAGGGTCTCTTTCATTTTCCCAATCTAACTACCTACCTCTTTACAAAAGAGGAAGCCACTACGTATCTCAAACTGGCTCTCGACAAAAAGAATGAATTCATATACGCTGGAAGATCAGACGGAGGCATTCAAAAACTTCGGTACGATGGAACATCCGTGACTACATCGTTCACGAAAAACAATAAAGAAATACAGAGCCTCTATGTCGACACGCTCTCCAATCGCCTACTCTTTTTCTCTGACAAACTGTATTGTTATGATATTACCAACGAAAAGCTTATAAAGGAACGGAGTATAACAGCTGTAAAAAAAATTGAGCGCGTAAACAATGGCTACGCATTGGCTACATCTGCGGGATTACAGTTACTGGATGCCAAAACCCTCGAAACAAAACAAGTACTCACCGCTCAACGAACCTCATCAGTAGCCTACGACCTTCATCGCAACGAACTTTGGATTGGCTCCCAAAAGGGGGTACTCCTCTATTCATTCAACACAGAAACCCTACGCTCCTGGTCGTATCATGAATCCCCTCATCTCGCAAAAATTTGTTTTACTGGGAACCTATACGAACGGACTATTACTTCTGAAAGACGGAAAAGTGGAAAAGCAATTTACATCACTCAATGGTCTTCCTTCCTCGCACATCACCTCACTGAGTCAGACTGAGAATACAATTTGGATAGGAACCGATAATGGTATTGCCTCGTTAAACCTAATATCCTTTAAAATTCAATCACTTGATGCTACTAAGGGATTAGCTGCACGCGAGGTATATGATTTATTGCAAGTCAATGATAGGCTGTGGGTAAGTCACACACAAGGCTTGCAATACTTTACAAAGCCCGTTACCAAAAATTTTCAAAAACCAATTTTGCACATCGAGCAGATAAGTTCGGATAAGCATCCTATTAAGACCACATTGAAAGGGATTGAATTGAATCCCTCCTCCCAACAACTTACCATCTCCTTTGATTTATCTAATAATTTGCGTGGCCGAGGGGCTACACGCATTCTCTACCGAATTAAAGAATTAGAAAAAGAAAGCTGGAACGAAACCACCCTACAATCACCCACCGCAAATTATCTCTTTTTACCGTCAGGAGATTTTACATTTGAAGCCTACGCCATCAATGAAGATGGTGTAGCTTCAGAAAAAAACATTCTCCTTCCCATTACGGTATTAACCCCCTTCTGGAAACAAGTATGGTTTATGATTATCCTTTTCCTGCTTTCCATGGGGTTGATTTCCTTCCTACTCTATCATCGCTTTCTTCAAATAAGTTCTAGAAATAGAATGATTCTTCTCCAAAAGAATCAAGAACAAGAATTGCGCATTGCACAGTTAACTTCCATTAGGGCGCAAATGAATCCACATTTCATTTTCAATACCATGTCTCTTATCCAAGGAAAAGTTCTTAATGGACTCAAGGAAGATGCCAACCGAAATATTCAGAATTTCTCCTTACTCTTACGGAAGGTGTTGGATTTTTCAGGAAAGGAGATGATTACCCTTCAGGACGAAATTGATATTCTTGAAAAGTATCTGTCCATCGAAAAGGACCGCTTTGATGGTTCCCTTTCCTTTAGCATTTCATTAGATGAAAATCTTCGGCAAGAAGTCATCCGTATTCCCTCCCTGCTCACTCAACCCTTTGTGGAAAACGCTCTTCGTCATGGGCTACTGCACAAAGAAGGGGTAAAAAAACTAAGCATCGAATTCACGCTTGCCCATGACTGCATCACCATTCGCATTGATGACAATGGTGTAGGCCGAAAAACCTCTACAGAATTTAATAAGACACGCACGCACGATCATAACTCCTTTGCTGTTGAAGCCTATCAAAAACGCATCGACTTACTAAATAGCAATCGAAGCAAAAAAATTGAACTAACTATTATTGACAAACATACGGAGCAAGGAATAGCCAGCGGAACGACCGTAGTTATTCAAGTGCCCCTTGAATTATGAATCCAGAACAAGAAATAAAACAAATCACAGCACTCATAGTAGATGACGAGAAGGCTGTCCGTTCTGCCCTACAAGAAATCCTGAAGCATAACTTCCCATTCGTTACCATCGTAGGAGAGGCTGCCAGCATACCAGAAGCTGTACGAGAAATACATAACGCTCATCCTCAACTCTTGTTCTTAGATATAGAAATGCCCGGTTACTCAGGGTTACAGCTGCTGGACTTTTTCAATCCTTCAGAAATAGATTTTGATATTATTTTCGTAACCGCCTTCAATGAATATGCTATTCAGGCATTCAAGATTTCTGCCTTTGATTATCTACTCAAGCCGGTTAACACAGAAGACCTAAAAAAAACACTGGAGCGCTATATTGGAAAGCAGCATCAACAGCAATTAATTGAAAGAGTCAAACTTCTGAAGGATTCCTTAACAGCTGAAAAAGCCCCTTCTCAGATTGCCATTAGCTCTCTGCAAGGAATAGATTTTATTCAACTTCAAAACATAATCGCCTTAGAGGCCTCTGGCACGTACACAACGCTTATTCTGGCAGAAGGAGACCCAATCGTTTCAAGTAAACCGTTGGGGGAATTTGAAGAGCTCTTACAACGAAATACCAATTTCTTCCGTGCACATCGCTCCCATCTTATCAATTTAAATCATGTTCGAAAGCTCTCGAATAAAGAAGGTGACATAATTGTGCTTTCTAAAGGAATGGAAGTGCCCCTTTCGCGGTATCGAAAAAAAGAATTTGAAGCGGCTATTGCCAGTTTTAAAATTTAACAAGACTGGTCTAACAAAAAAAGAAAAATCAGTTTAAGCTCCTTCTTTCCTTAACGAAGATTTATTTATGACGCACAAGCTGTCACCGCATTCACCTTCTCCAAATCAGTTTGTTGAATAGCTCCGTAGCCTCCGTAAACATTTACCAATTCTCCAGTAAACCCGGCTCTGCGCATCAGCGAAATGGCAATCATAGAACGATACCCGCCTGCACAATGCACTAAGTAAGGATGTTGCTTTTCTAATGCATCCAAGGCTTTGGGAAAATTAGCCAAAGGCACAAAGTCGGCCACTTTTAAATGACTCGCTTCCCATTCACCAGGCCTGCGCACATCCAATGTTTTCAAACCCCGCTTCATCTCCTCCTTCATATCTTCAGCTGCAATAGATCTCACCTTTTCTAATTTCCCATCCCAGGCAGCTACTCCATTTTTTAAATAGCCAACTACATTCTCGTAACCAACACGAGCCAAACGAAGGACAGCTTCCTCTTCTTTACCTTCTTCTGCTACTAAGACTAAGGGTTGCTTAATATCAATCAATGTTCCAACCCAAACCGCATATTGTCCATTCAATCCAATGTTTAAAGAAGAAGGAATATAGCCCTTTTCAAAATCGTCTGGTTTTCGAGTATCCAAGAGCAAGACTCCTTTTACAATGGCTTCTTTAAACTCAGTAAGGGAAAGGGGCTTGCTGTTTTGTTTGATTACTTCATCGATAGATGCATAGCCCATCCTATTGATCCGTGCATCTTCAAAGAAATAAGAAGGTGGTGGCAAAATGCCATCGGTTACTGCCTTAATAAATTCTTCTCTTGTCTGTTCTTGAAGTGCGTAGTTCAACTTCTTCTGCTCACCGATAGTAGAAAAGGTTTCCTTACCAATGTTTTTTCCACACGCAGAACCCGCACCGTGTGCCGGATAAACAATAACTGAATCTGGTAATGTTTTCAATTTCTTCGTGAGTGAATCATAGAGCATACTGGCCAGCTCTTCGCGAGTCATTACACCGTCTAGTAAATCCGGGCGCCCAACATCTCCTACAAAAAGGGTATCTCCAGTAAAGACAGCGTGTTCTTTTCGATTTTCGTCCAGTAATAAAAAACAACTGGATTCTGGAGTATGACCAGGCGTATGCAATACACGAATGGTTATCTTACCCAATAAAAACTCCTGTCCATCCGCAGCATTGATTACTTTGTAATTAGTGTTGGCTTGTGGTCCATACACAATAGGAGCACCTGTTTTCTTGGCCAGATCAATGTGACCTGAAACAAAGTCGGCATGAAAATGCGTTTCGAAAACGTATTTAATAGTGGCACCTCGCTTTTT
>LNEN01000293.1 GCA_001464155.1 Cytophagales bacterium Ga0077538
AAAATGTACTGGAAGACATCAAAGTAAATGTGAAACTGAAGCTTGCCGCGCTGTGGACGAGTTTGATGTTTCTGATTATCTATCTTGATTATTTCCACTTATATATGCCCGGTAAGATAGAAGAGATTCTGAAAGGGAGGGTGTTTGTATTTGACATTACGCAAGGATTTCTTTTGGTAGCACTCGCCTTGGTGACTATTCCAGCACTGATGATTTTCCTTTCTGTTGCCCTGCCGGCTAACGTAAATCGCTGGGTTACTATCATTATTGCCGCCATTAATATTCCATTAATATTGTTCAATCTGGCGGGAGAGGCATGGGTGCACATGGTGGCAGGCGCTGTTATACAAGTTATTCTGCTTTGTCTTATTATCCGTTATGCATGGAGATGGCCCCGCATTGAAACATGAACAAAACAACTCCTCCGAATTCAATGTCGTTTAGTTAATCCTGCAGCTCCTCCGAATTTGTAATGCAGCTCTTGAAGCTCTTCCGAATTTGAAATTCGGAAGCCTTATCCTAGAATTTATAATCCGTTTTTAACTAGTGAGCCGTTGGATTTCGCATATAATAGCAGACCACAGACACAGTGTTGTAAATCTGAATGACAAATTTGGAAGAGCAGGCTGTTAGATAGATTAATTGGGCACGCGTTGCAAACGCGCGCCAGATTGGTTTACTTTTTAATGGATCCTTTAAGATCACACTGTTGTTTCAAAGTTCGATGATATTTTCCTCTTGCGAGCCCAGCAAGAGGAGAATACTTTGTTCATCAAGTGGTTGTTTTTATAATCAGGTTTATCAACGATGCAGATCACAGTTTGCTCAGACGTGTATCATGGATTATGTAGTTCAATATCCTCAACTTTGATATTACGGATTATACAATTCCGCAAAGTATGAAAAAGTTTAAACTATGGTCAGGCATGGCCTTACTACTGTTGATCATGATGATCATCGTAACCGGATGCAACAATGTTGATGATGAACCAAGACTAGCTCCGGAAGTCTTTTCTGTTTACCCAATCGCTGAGCAGGAAGTTTCTGGCGTTGACCTAAGAATTTCTGTGACCTTCAATGTGGCCATGAATCCAGCCACCATTACTACATCCACCTTTGCGGTAAAGCAGGATGGGGTTCCTGTTTTGGGCACCGTGACATATGATAATCTGACGGCTACGTTTACTCCCGCCAAAAGACTTGAGCATCATGTAAAGGTAACGGCCACAATACTCAAAGCAGCTAAAAATAGTAATGGTCAATCATTGACCAGTGATTACAATTGGGATTTTGAAACATGTCATCCACCTAATGTTGTCTCTGTAAGTCCTTCTAATAATTCAGAGTGTGTGGCGCTTGATCAACCCATTCAGGCTGTTTTCGCTGACGGAGAGACGAATCCGAGTACCATAACTACATCTACTTTTACGCTATTCGCAGGCGAAACCCCTATTGCAGGCACTGTTACTTACACAGGAACAACGGCTACATTCACCCCAACCAATGAGCTTTCAGAGTCTACCGTGTACACGGCAACCATAACAACAGGTGTGAAGAATTATCTGGGTACCCCATTGGAGAACGCACGTATTTGGAATTTTACCACTACAGGCCCTTCCTGCAATCAGGTTTCAGAGTGTGGTCCCTTAAATGTAGATTTGAAAACGGCAGGTGATTATGGCATTCTTGCAGGCACTGCTATTACCAATGTAGGCCTCAGCGTAATCAATAATCTTAACGTTGGAATTAGCCCTGGCTTTCGTTCATCCATCACTGGCTTTCCTCCAGGGGTCATACTGAATGGAGCTATTTATGCAGCCGATGACATTGCCCCTCCCGGTGCATTGGTAACTCAGGCGCAACAAGATCTTGCTGATGCATATCTATTTGCTCAAAATGCCACTTCACCTGCACCAGTCATCATAACAGGTGACCTAGGTGGCAGAACATTAGTACCTGGTATTTATAAATCAGAATCCTCTATGTTGTTGCAATCCGGGGATTTGATTCTGGATGGAGGACAATCACCTTGTGATGAAAATGCAGTTTGGATTTTCCAGGTAGGATCTGCCTTTACTTCGGTAGGTGGCACAGGTGGTAATGTTATTTTGATAGGTGGCGCCAAAGCGGGTCGTGTTTTCTGGCAAGTGGGAAGTTCTGCCACCATTGGTGATGGTACTTCCTTTAAAGGAAATATACTTGCCTTTACATCGATTACACTAGGAGCGGGATCCACGGTGGAAGGCAGAGCGCTTGCCCGAAATGGAGCAGTAACCTTAGCAGGTGCAAACACAATCAACAAACCGTAAGATTACATAGAACCCTTAATTGATTTTAATAAGAAGCCTCTGCTACTTTCTGTAGCAGAGGCTTCTGTTTTCCATGTTAAGTGTAAGGTGCGCTGCGATCTCTTGTCATTATTTAATGTATCTTCAGTAGTCTGGCTCCTCGACATTTTCCGCTCTTCCGAATTTGCAAACCGGAAGCCCTATTCTAGGATTTATAATCCGTTTTTACCTAGTGAGTCGTTTGGTTTCGCATATCGTTGCCAACCCGCGCCAGATTGGCTTGGCTAAAAGACTTACTAGATCGTTACGAGTTTCTGATCAGCGCTCCCTGAAATGCACGTTGCAACATTATTTGTAAGTCATCTGCTTGAAGTGGTTTTGGATTGGCGTATGGCTTTGATAAGGTAATCGCCACTACTTTCTCAATATTAATTTTATCAAATCCAATTTCGGCCAACGAGGTTGGTGCGCCCATATTCTTGGCCAGTGCAAGAAGAGCGGAGGGTGGATAGGGGTGCTCCAGCGCTTGACAAAAATCATTTTGCACCTCTTGGGATAAGGCATCCCATTGATATTCTAAAACAAACGCTTGCAATACGGTGTGAACGGAAGAATGATCCAAGCCAAATGTTCCTCCCAAAACGTGGGCTAGTTTATGGTGCAGTGACATGGATACTTCGCACAGTCCTTTACCCGCGAGAAACGAACCATATTGTAAGAGCCGATTGGCTGCTGGTGTTAATTTCTTTTGTTCCGAAAGGATGTTCATACCCTGCTGTAGCTTCTTCATCCCATCTAATGAGTTGTTATAGCTGATGGGATTTGTATCATGACCATATACGGCCTCCATTAAGTGCGCCATCGCATTCATGGCACTGGTAGCGGCTAATGAAACTGGTAAGGTGGCAGTCATGGCCGGATCATAAATAACAACCTCAGGCAAGACACGCATATCACGTCCCGTAGTTTTTCCTTCTGCGGTGGTAATACCCCAAATGTTTGTCATCTCAGAACCTGCGTATGTAGTAGGCACAGCAATAATATCGTGATTCGAAGCCAAGGCAAGTGCTTTGGCTAAACCAATGGCGGAACCTCCGCCTATTGCTACCAAGACATCGGTACGTTCTTGCTGTTGAATTTTCTTCGCTTCTTCGACTAATTCAGCGGGTACGTGCTGTATCACTTTAGTAAAATGAAAAGCTTTTTCAGTACCTACTTTTTCTTTAATTAGATTGACGTACGGTTCTTGTCGCTTCTCTGCAATTACGAAAGCTTTTTGATAGGGCATCAATACCTTGATGATATTGTCAAAGCTCTTCTCACCAAAGAATACTTTAGATGGAAAAGCGGTGTATTCAAAAGAATCGAAGTTCATAAGTTAACGAGTGCTTGTTCTATTTTCTCAACTGTATCTCTTAAGGCACTTAGATATTTCTTTACTAAATCATCCAACGTAACACGGCTGGCGTGACCACTGATGTTAATGGCTGCTAGTACGTTACCTTTTTTATCACGTATTGGGCAAGCAATAGAGCGCACGCCAATTTCTAATTCCTGATCAGATATGGCCCAGCCTTGTTTGCGCACAACATCAAGATGTTGAATAAAGGGATTTTTGCTAAGGGTGTAGGGAGTCAATTCTTCAAACTTCATACTGCCGATTAGCTTGGTAGCTTCCATCGGATCTAAACTGGCGAGTAGCACCTTACCCATGGATGTTGCGTGTGCTGGTAAGCGCGTACCAATGCCTAAGGATATCGTCATGATGCGCTTGGTATGAACACGCGCGATATAGACGATATCGGTTTGATCTAATACCGACATGGAGCAAGATTCGTTAATTTCTTTAGCCAACTCCTGCATGTAGGGTTGTGCTAGTTCACGAAAGGGGAGACCTGACAGATATGAATAGCCAAGGCTCAGTACCTTTGGAGATAAAGAAAACAGTTTACCATCCAACGAGGTTACGTAACCAAGGTGTTGCAGCGTTAATAGTATCCGCCTGGCATTCGCGCGGGTTAAATCAATTTTTTTGGCCACATCACTCAAGGTCATCTGTTCGTGATCCATATCAAACGCACGAATCACATTGAGGCCTTTCTCCAGCGATTGTACTAAGTCAGATTTCTTGATTTCTTTACTCATAAGCATTGACGTATTAGACGCGTTCAATGATGGTTGCATATCCTTGCCCGAGACCAACACATAGGGTGGCGAGTGCAAACTTACCGTTACGCTGCGTTAATTCAATAGCAGCACTATGCAAAATACGCGCACCAGACATGCCCAGTGGATGACCGAGCGCAATAGCACCCCCGTTAGGATTGATGCGTACGTCATCATCGGCTAAACCCCACGATCGAATACAGGCAAGGCTTTGTGCAGCAAAGGCCTCGTTCAGTTCAATCACATCCATGTCGCTCATTTTTAAACCAGCTTTCGCTAATGCTTTGTTCGAAGCTTCCACGGGACCAATCCCCATGATGCGTGGCTCTACGCCAA
>LNEN01000294.1 GCA_001464155.1 Cytophagales bacterium Ga0077538
GCCTCTTCTGAAGCGATGAGTAGTACACATGCGCCATCATTCAAACCAGAAGCATTGCCTGCAGTAACCGTTCCGTTTTCGCGGAAGGCAGGTTTTAGTCCAGCTAACGCTTCTAGGGTAGTATCGCCCTTGATAAATTCATCCTCTGAAAAGAAGATTGGATTGCCTTTTCGCTGGGGGATTTCCACAGGTGTAATTTCCATGGCGAATCGCTTTTGACTCCTTGCCCGTGCGGCTTTTAACTGACTATTCAGCGCAAACAAATCCTGATCCTTTCTGGAGATGTGATGCAAGTCCACAAGGTTCTCCGCAGTTTCTCCCATGGCCTCAGTGCCATACATTTTTTTCATCTTGGGATTTACAAAGCGCCAACCAAAACTACTATCAAATAATTGAGCATCGTTGCCGAAGGGTGTGGATGTTTTAGAGAGAACAAAAGGACTGCGCGTCATGTGCTCTACTCCACCCGCAATAAAAACATCACCATCACCCGCTTTGATAGCACGGTTGGCATGAATCACTGCCGACATACCGGAGGAGCAAAGGCGATTAATGGTTTCACCGGGAACACTTACGGGTAAGCCTGCTAATAAAGCAGCCATCCGCGCCACATTGCGATTGTCTTCTCCTGCCTGATTATGACAACCCAAAATGACATCATCAATTAAAGCCGGATCAAAATTGGGCAACTTGGCCATCAATGCTTTAATCGTAAGGGCAGCCAGGTCATCGGCACGAACTTCAGACAAACCACCTTTAAACTTGGCGATAGGAGTGCGTGTACCTTCTACTATGTATGCTTGCTTCATGATTACTTTGACTTTTGTGCTAAGGTAAAATCATAGTGCGCTTCATAAAAGGGCGCTGTTACTTTCCACTGTGCTGCCTGATCTGGAGTTGAATTTTTCACAAACGGAATAATGAGTGAATCCTTCACGCCAAATACTGCATCTGATTCCAGGTACTCATCACCTTCTACAAATAAGTGTGTGATGATATCATGATAGCCATCTGCTTTAATCCAAAAGTGAATGTGTGCCGGACGCATGGCATGTCTACCAGAAGCGCGCAGTAGCTCACCTACAGGTCCATCGGTTGGAACAGGATAGGCTGCTGGCTTGATGGTACGAAACCAAAATTCTCCTTTGGCATTGGTAGTAAATATTCCACGTAGATTCATCGAGGGCTGATTCACATCTTGCACATCGTAATAACCTATATCATCCGATTGCCAGACATCTAATGTTGCATTGGCTACCGGATTGCCATCAGGCGCTAATACACGGCCGTGCACTACAGTAGCTTCACCGCGCTCAGCCTCGCTGCCCCGTGCAATGTTTTCACCTGCTTCGTAGCGTTGTGCCGCAGCATGAAAGGGACCTTTTACGGTGGTTTCTGTTATGGCCGACTTTGATCGATGATTGATGGCATCTACCAGCATAGAGACACCCAATACATCAGAGAAAAGAATGAATTCCTGTCGCTTGTCATCACACTTTTGACCGGTGCGCGTAAGAAAATCTACCGCCTGAAACCACTCCGCTTCGCTTGGTTCCACGTCTTTTATAAAAGCATGCAGGTGTTTTACAAGCTTGGTTAAAATCTCCTGATTTCTGGGATTTTCAGACTTTATACGGCTAATCACTAAGTCGGTGAGGGCGTTTTCAGATTGATTATTCATAACTCAAAGCAAATTTTATGTTCTAATATCAAACAAAAGTACGGTAAAATAGTTTTTCTACTATATTTCACCGAAATAAATACGGTTCTATGTTCAAATTTGAAACAGATGTTCTGATAATTGGTAGCGGTCCTGCGGGGTCAGCAGCGGCTGCACTCTTGAGCGCCTACGGAGTTCGAAACGTAGTGGTTACCAAGTACAACTGGTTGGCAAACACGCCACGCGCGCACATTACGAACCAGCGTGCTATGGAAGTTTTCAGGGATTTAGGTATTGAAGATGAAGTCAACCAAAAAGCAGTGGCGCAAGAGTGGATGGGCAACAATGTTTTCTGTACCAGTTTGGCTGGCGAGGAACTTGGACGCCTCTATTCATGGGGCACCCATCCCAATCGTATGGCTGATTATACGTTGGCGAGCCCAACGAAAATCTGTGATATTCCTCAAAATTTATTGGAGCCCATTCTGGCTCACGCTGGTGCAATCAAGGGCTCCCGTTATCGGTTCGATACAGAGTACATAGGATTAGTACAAGATAATGACGGTGTGACGGCTACTGTGCGTGACCGACTTTCTGCCGATGGAGGCAATAGTCAGGTAGCAAAAGATATTGGTCTTCCCTTCGAGGGACAAATGGGTGTAGGCGGCAGCATGAACATTGTCTGCGAAATGGACCTTACAAAATATGTTGCCCATCGTCCTAGTGTGTTGTACTGGGTACTTCAGCCCGGCTCTAATGTGGGTGGTATCGGCATGGGCTTGGTGCGTATGGTGCGTCCGTGGAATGAATGGTTGATTGTATGGGGGTATGACATTAATGATGGTCCACCAAAAGTCACCGATGAATTGGCGAAAGATATTGTATTGAAATTGGTAGGCGATCCCAACATCCCGATCAAAATAAAATCAACTTCTACGTGGACAGTCAATCACTGTTATGCTACACAAGTCGCAAAGGGCAGAGTGTTTTGCATGGGCGATGCCATTCACCGTCATCCACCTTCTAATGGTTTAGGTTCGAATACGTCTATACAAGATGCCTTTAACCTTGCCTGGAAGTTGGCGATGGTCGTAAAAGGACAAGCCGGAGAGGACTTGTTGAAATCGTATGATGCGGAAAGAGCTCCTATCGCAAAGCAAATTGTGGAGCGTGCCAATAAAAGTATTACGGAGTTTGGTCCGATTTTTCAATCGTTAGGTTTAACGGATACCACAGATCCGGTGGTGATGCGCGCCAACATGGAGAAGATGAAAGATCACAATGCTGCGGCTGAACAACAACGCGAACAACTGCGTGAGGCAATTCTTTTTAAATCGTACGAGTTTAATTGCCACGGAGTGGAAATGAATCAGCGCTATACCTCTATTGCTGTAAAGTCGGATGGCTCCGCAGAACCGACTTACAAACGCGACAAAGAATTGTACTACGAAGCAACAACATGGCCAGGAGCACGCTTGCCTCATGTTTGGATTGGTAATGACAATGGTCATCGAATATCAACACTGGACCTTGCCGGGAAAGGGGAGTTCACCTTGTTCACCGGTATAGGAGGAGAGCCGTGGATGAAAGCAGCGCAAGAAGTATCCGCGCAACTAAATATCCCGATTCGCCTTGTGCAAATTGGACCAGGCAAGAAGCATACAGATTTGTATGGTGAGTGGGCGGCCATTCGGGAAATAAAAGATTCAGGTTGTTTGTTAGTGCGTCCTGATTTTCATGTTGCCTTTCGCGCCAAAGAAGTAGTAGGCGATCCAGAAGCGCAACTCACCGAAGCATTGACACACCTTCTATCGCTGAATACCAAAAAAATAGTTCAAGAGAAATTACACGTATCCAATTCACTATGAAACAAGTTCCCATCATTACGTTGGAAGAAGCAGCGAGGAAAGTAAAAAGCGGAGATACCTTATTGTGTGGTGGCTTTGGTATGACGGGTAATCCAGTTCATCTCTTGGATGCCTTGGCGCAAACGAATACCAATCAACTTACTTTCATTGGTAACAATGTAGGCGAACCGGGTTTGGGTGGCGGTAAACTCTTGCGCAATGGTCAGATCAAAAAAATGATCGGTTCTTATTTCACCAGCAATCCCGATGCGGTAAAAGCTGCGCAAGGTGGTGAGGTAGCGTATGAAATACTTCCACAAGGTACCTTGGGTGAAGCCATTCGGTGTGGTGGTATGGGCATCGGTGGATTTTTTACGCCAACTTCTGCGGGCACTATTTTAGCACAGGGCAGAGAATCACGCATACTAAACGGAGTAGAGCAGGTGTTCATTCCGGGTATTCGCGGACATGTATCTTTTATACGCGCCTGGAAAGCCGATACGGCTGGCAACTTAACCTATCGCCTAACGGAACAGAATTTTAACCCTGCGATGGCAACCGCATCGGATCTGGTGATTGCCGAAGTAGAAGAGATCGTACCGGTAGGTCAACTCGATCCTAACCACATTCACACACAAGGTTGCTTTGTTGATTTTTTAGTAGAGGCCAAGTTGCAAGAAAGTGATTTAGGCTCCTCCGCCTCCGTAAAAGGAAGTTTGAAGAAAGTGGATGAAGCACGTATGCACATGGCGAAGCGTGCCTTGCAAGAATTGAAAAAAGGAAACATCGTCAACTTAGGTATTGGTATACCAACGTTAGTAGCAGATCTGATCAAACCGGAAGACGGTATTATTCTGCATACTGAAAATGGTATGCTGGGTGTGGGACCTGAGCCAACCGATGGAAGTGGTGCCATGCATTATCCTGTTAACGCAGGAAAAATTCCAGTGACGGCCTTACCAGGTGCCAGTTATTTCGACACCACCACTTCTTTCGGCATGATACGCGGTAAGCATGTAGATGTGGCCATTATGGGAGGTTTGCAAGTAGATGAAAAGGGTAACCTGGCGAATTGGGCTGTACCCGGTAAGCCTTTGTTAGGTGTTGGTGGTGCCATGGATTTGGCCAGTGGTGCAAAGAAACTCATCATTACTATGAATCACAGCGAAAAAGATGGTGGTGCAAAAATTGTTAAAAGTTGCACACTCCCTATTACAGCTTTTGATGCTGTTGATATGGTGATTACCGAGCTCGCGGTATTTGAGTTCATCGATAAAAGATTAGTGCTGACTGAATTGATGCCCGGGGCCGATCTTTCAACAGTTAAGTCTCTAACAGAAGCACACTTTGATGTAGCCACTTCATTAGAAATAACGCATTAGTACTTTATCATTTTCTAAAAAAACAATCAACTATCACTAAAATCTAAATTTTCTATGAGACCACAAGATTACATCACAGGCTTGCATCACCTTACGGTTTGCGTGGGCGGTGCTCAGGAAGACATTGACTTTGTAACCAAGGTCATGGGCATGCGCATGATCAAGCAAACCGTTTTATTCGATGGGGGAGCCAGTATCTATCACTTGTATTATGCGAATGCCGATGCGGAAGTAGGTTCGGTGTATACCACCTTCCCCTTTAAAAAAGCAGGCGTAACCGGTAAGCGTGGTTCGGGTCAAGTAGAAGTTTCCGGATTTTCTGTACACAGCGATGCTCTGCCTTTTTGGAAAAAGCATTTGGATAAGCACGGTGTGAAAAACTCCGGTATACAAGAACGCTTCGGGCAGAAGTATATCGATTTTGTAGATCCTTCAGGAATAGGAATTGGTGTGTACGGTTGCGATACTGATTCGCGTAGAGCGTGGAAGACGGACGAAGTTTCTGCTGAGGATGGTATACGTGGTATTCACGGTGCCGTGCTTTCTTGTCGTGAAGTGGAAATGATGGATGGTTATCTAACACACGTATTAGGCTTTAAAAAAGTAGGGCAGGAGGGTGATTATCATCGCTACCATATCGGAAACGGTGGTCCCAGACGAGTGATTGAATTGCATCATAACAAAGACTTACCGCAAGGTTCATGGACTTTCGGTATTGGTATTCCGCACCACATTGCATTTGCAACGGCCAATGACCAGCAGAGTGCAGAATTGAAAGCTTATATTGAAGGCGCTGGTTACACAGACGTATCCGACATTAAGGACAGAAATTATTTCCACTCAATTTATACACGCACACCCAGTGGGGTACTATTTGAATTTGCTACTTCTGATATTGGATTTGCCGTAGACGAGCCTGCGGATTCGTTAGGACATCAATTGTTGTTACCACCCTTCTTCGAAAACAGACGGGCAGAAATTATTGCTCCCTTGGAGCCAATCAAAGTTCCATCATATTTGAATAGCTAATGTGATGACGCACCGAACAGATGCCGCTTTATTTTGTAATCTACCTTCTTCGGCAAGTCCGAAGGAGGTAGTTATTATCGCTGTGCATGGGAGAAATCAGGATGAAACGTTCATGCAAGATGTGCTATCGCGTGCGGGCATTGCTCACCTTCCAACGCTATACGCCATCGCGCCAGGCAAAACGTGGTACCCCGATAAGTTTATGGCGCCTATCGAAAATAACGAAGCGGGGTTGAAACAATCCTTACTTCAGGTAGAGGAGCTCCATCGTCATTTAAATGAACTAGGTTTTAAAAACGATCAAATCTCTTTCGTAGGTTTTTCGCAAGGAGCCTGCCTTTGCTCACAGTATTTACTGACACATCCTTCGAAGTATCATTCTCTCTTCATCCTTACCGGTGGATATGTTGGACAACAGGATATCCAATGGAATTTTGAGGGTGATTTTCAAAACACGCCAGTCTACATCACCACCTCTCAAATCGATGAATGGGTTCCCCCTAAACGCACCACGGAGACTGCAAAACAATTTGAAAAACTAAACGCAGCGGTTACCCTTACAATCTTTGAAGATCGCCCACATGAAATATGTGATGCTGAAATAGAAATGGTAAAGAAGATTTTCAATTGATAACATCAGACTTCCCGAGTTTTTGCCATTACGCTGTTTCAGATGTTCCGCAGGGCATCAGGAAAACTTGATAAAACGGATATACATCCGTCTTTATTCATCATTTGACATGCGCTGCGCTAACAGGTCGAATAGCGAGGTTTTAAACCACATAGACACATAGGAGACATAGAGGTAGACTTTTCCTATTGTGCTGCAGCTCTTGCAGCTCTTCCGAATTTGCAATTCGGAAGCCCTATCCTAGGATTTATAATCCGATTTTAACTAGTGAGTCCTTTGTTTCGCATATAGTAGCAGTCACAGACCCAGTGATGTAGCTTCCGAATTACAAATTCGGAAGAGCGGTGATTCCATACTCGGAAGAGCAGGGCTGGAAGTTGGTACGGTGTTTGTCTTTCATTTAAGTATATTAACCTTCCTTTGCAACCATCAGCGATTGCCGGATGCTTACTTAACTATGTGTAACCAAATTCAGAGAAATGAAAACCATGACAACACTAAAAAAACATTCAGCGCTTGCAGCTGTGCTAGTCGTCCTTTTAAGTTTCGCAGGTAATAATGCCATCGCGCAATTACGGACTCCCAGTTCGGTGGGGAAATATGAAAAAGGTACAGTAACGCTTAAAAATGGGGATAAGGTTAATGGATATATATTCATCGATATGATGAATCCTCAGGAATTTCAAAAAAGGGTTAACCTCATTGACGAGAAAACCTATACAGCTTTCAGTGCAGGAGAAAATGTAGACAAAGCCGTTGTGGTGTATGATGCCAACGACTTGCAAAGTTTTACACTTGAAAATGGTAAAAAGTTCAAACAGGCTATGTATGTCAATCTGTTAGCGAAAAGAAAACAAGACATGATTCCGAATAATCTTATGCTGGAAGTGGTGACGGAAGGAAAGATTACCGTCTTTAAAAAGCACCATCACACCCAGGGTCTCGTTACTTCGTACTTACCCGATCGTACCAAAGTGAATGATGCTGATTATGTAAAATGGCAGGAAAACAACTTTGAGATTCTTTCCCAGAAAGTAGGAGAGGAGGCGAAGAATATGTCTACCATCAATTTAAAGTCTTTATTAGGCGATAATAAAGCCGTGTTAACTGATTACGCTAAAAACAAATATGGTTTTAGAGATCTTTTTGTGAAAGGACCTGTCTTTGAATCCAGCTTCCAACTAAATACACTAGAAGCTTTCACTAAGATTGTACAAGATTATAATAAATAGTAGGAGGGAAAAATTCCCAGAGTCGTAGCATTTTGCTACGACTCTTGCTTATAGCCTTACACAGTTCTACGCAGCTCCCGCTGCTCTTCCGAATTTGCAATTCGGAAGCCTTATCCTTGGATTTATAATCCACTTTTAACAATTGAGTCGCGTGGTTTAGCTTAGTACTAAGTAGGTCACAGACCTATGTATATAACTTCCGAATTGCAAATTCGAAAGAGCAAGGATAAAAAGTCAAGTTGTAATGAGAAATGTAAATACTTAAATTGACGATCATTGATAATGACTCAAAAGTATAATGGATTTCTCTTCACTGATTGTTGGCAAAGAGTACGATAGACCATATTTGGCAGAGTTGTGGGGATACGAAGCTTACAATGCAATTAGTCGAGGAGTTGTGACACCAAAGGGTGAGAAGTTTATTATTCTTTTCGTTACCAAAAACAAACAAGAACATTTAACGCAGTACGAAGACCATATCGAGCATGATATTCTTTTTTGGGAAGGAGAGAAAGGCCATGGAACAGATACTAGAATAAGCTCTAAACAGGACATTATTCATGTGTTTTTTAGGGAGAAACATCACACACCATTTATTTATGAAGGTAGAGCTGAACTTTTGGGATATAAAATATCCCCTGAAAGACCTTCAAAATTCACATTTCATCTAATCGACAGAAGTATCACCCAACAAAGCATTGTTGAGGAAGTTAGGACATCTTATCAATTGACTGAGACTGAGAAAGAAGCAATTATTAAGAGCAGAAGAGGACAAGGTGTTTTCAGAACTAATTCAATTCGGTTATGGAAGACATGTAGCGTAACAGGATTTACCAAATCAAATATTCTGATAGCATCTCACATAAAACCTTGGAAGTTTTCAGCCAATATGGAAAGAATTGATCCTTTCAACTCTCTACTCTTAGTGCCCTCATTTGACAAACTTTTTGACAAAGGTTATATAAGTTTTGAAAATAATGGAAGAATTCTAATCTCGGACCGAATAGGCAATGCTGATTTAAGACGAATCGGAATAAATTCAGATTTAAAACTGCGACAAACACCAAGTGAAGTGCAGCGCTATCTTGACTACCATAGAGAATACCGGTTTGACATTCTTTAATGATGAGGGGACATCTAAAT
>LNEN01000295.1 GCA_001464155.1 Cytophagales bacterium Ga0077538
TTTTAACTCTCTTTTTATCTGGTGACCAATTTTGTGGTTTTATAACAACCTCGGGAACAGGTTTTCTAATTCTGTTTCCATGAAAGCTGAGTTGCATGAATATTGGACATGATCCATCAGCATATTCCCGTTCTTTTCTTAGATAGAAAAATAGTTTAACCATAACTGAAAATTTAAGTGTGGCTTAAAGTGTGGTCACTTTAGTAGTTAGTGCCAATTTCGGTACCTTTTTAAAAATTGGTTGCCACGCTCCAAACTTATTTCAGCGAAAATTCGATAGTTATTCTACATTTGCAATTGAGGGTAATACAGTCCTGGGCACAAAACCTCATCTGCCCGATGAGGTTTTTTTATTGCCTAAGTGGTGGAATTGGTAGACACGCACGTTTCAGGGGCGTGTGGCGCAAGCTGTGGGGGTTCGAGTCCCCCCTTAGGCACCACTTTTATGAAGAGACTGTCTCAACAGTCGACTAAAAGCGTCATCGCGAGCAAGCCTGCGCAAAGCCGCGGCAATGGCAGGCGAAGCGTGGCGATCCCCTGCTTGAAGAATCATAATTTGGGGAATTTCTCCTTTCGGTCGAATCCGATAGCCATCGGATGACGATCAGGCTTTTGAGATAGTCTCTTGTTTTAAGAGTCTTCTACAAATTCCAACCACCCCTTGTGTTTCCTACCGCAGCGGTCACCTCGTTGCCCGCGAGTCCCGTGTCACCACCCGGAGCTATCGCGTCATTACCCCGGAGGACTGTCACGCTACCCCGAGCTACCGCATCACTTCCCGGAACATAGTTTCAGCACCCGGAGCTACTGCGCCACTGCCCTGGAGTACCGTAACGCCACCCGCAGCTAGGGCATCACTGCCCTGAAGTCCTGTGTCGACACCCGGAGTTAGCGCATCACTGCCCCGGAGCACTGTATCATCACCCGGAGGAACTGCTTCGCCTCCCGGGAGCACCGCATCAAAATTCAACGGCACTATTCGACCTCCTGGCGAATTATTTTTTTTACAACGGTAGGTATGCATGAAAAAATGCATGCAAACGTGCCAATCTCTTTTGGGTTGCACTTTTATACAAGTATATAGTTTCAAAAAATCAGTCATTTTTCTACAACTACGCACTACCAGGCACGTGTATAGGCTTAAGTAACGTAAACAGTTATGGCACATAGTAAAAACGTGCAAGCCTTCGAGAAGCTCTTAGGTGTTTGCACCGGGTTGGGAGGGAACTACAAGCCCGGAAAACAAAACCTCCATGTATCGGAAATGCATTCAATGCTTGTACAAGCACAGCAAACATTGAGTGAGGTAAGGGAAGCAAAAACCTTATACAACCAGGCGACTAACCATCGCGAGGACTTGTTCAAGGCTACCGACAAACTGGCCTCCAGCATGTACCATGTGTTACAAGCAAGTGATGCCAACGCACTTACTACTGAAGACGCACGCAGAGCCTTGAACAGATTGCTCAACGGTGTACGATCTGCAGGAGAAGGTGAAGTGGTATCGGTGGAACCACCACCACCCTCCAAAAAGTGGAAGGGTTTCGGTAGAGATTACACTACCCGAATTCAACACTTCGCACAGTTGGTAGACATCGTATCGAAAGAGGCGGATTACGCACCGGAAGAGTTGGAACTGCAGGTAGAAGCGCTTTTGCAGCGGGTAGAAATGTTGCAAGCTGCCAACACAAGGGTTTTGCAGACAAGCCTGACCTTGGCGAAGGCACGTAGCAAACGCAACGAGGTGCTGTACGTGGCAAAGTGGAGTCTGTACAAAACGGTGCGAGCTGTGAAGGCTTATGTGAAAGCCATCTTCGGAGCGAGTAGTCCTTCTTACCAGCTGCTAGTGGCAGCGCGTTTCACGAAACCATCAGCCTAATGAAACAGGTGCTTGAATGAAAACCTCTGTGGTAAGACTGCAGAGGTTTTTTGTTTTTAGGCTATGTGCTGATAGGGGGCGAGTCTCTTTTTTGTACAGGCGGTTTCACTTGCTGGACAGTATACAGTAAGATTGAATTTTTTAGAACAGCTTTTTTTACAAGCTTTGATGAACACTATGGATCACTACGAACTCGAAAAACTAGCGAAACTGGATGCTCTGACAAAAGGTGGCTTTGAGGCTTTCTTATATGACTGTGATGGTACGCTCGCGGATAACATGACTGCCCATAAGGCTGCCTACCGCGAAGTGGCCGGCAGGTATGGGGTTGACTTGGATGTGAGCCTGATTGACCAACAGCTGAAATAAGTAAGCGGTATAGTGTCAAGCTGCCGGATACTTTCGCTACCGAGAAGTCATCGGTTTTTGTTTCTAAATACATTGAGCAGACAAAGCCAGTTGCCTTTGTAGTGGAACACCTGAAGAAAAACGTGGGCCGCGTAAAAATTGGGGTGGTAACGGGTGGATCGCGTACCACCGTTTCGAAGACCCTCGCTGTTTTAGGAATTGCACACTTGGTGGAGGTGATGGTGTGTGCCGGAGAAACACCTCATGGCAAACCACATCCCGACCCCTTTCTAAAAGCGGCTCTTGACTTGGGCGTGAGTCCCTCTACCTGCATGGTGTTTGAAGATGGCGAGGCAGGGGTACAGTCTGCCGTGGGAGCCGGCATGAAATGGATTCGGGTGGATCAGCTTTAGAGCAAGCAGCTTGGAATCCTCATAGGATTATTACCAAAGTCTAAGAAACCTTGATTTGTTTCGAAACGGACTTGGTACGAATCACTCTTACAAGCCAATCATCACAAAAGCGCCCCAGTAGTAAGGTTCCTTATACTTGGTCATCAATTGAAGTTGAGCTTGTTTAAAGGCCTTTTGCTTATCGCGCAGTTTGATCCAGTTGGCGTAGAAGTTAGTCATCAACAATTGAGTGGCTGCATCATCTACTTTCCACAAACTCATAATGAGTGCATCGGCACCGGCAACTAAGAAGGCGCGTTGCAAACCGTACACTCCCTCACCTGATTTCACTTCACCTAATCCGGTTTCGCAAGCACTGAGAATAACCAAACTGGTTCCTTCTAAATTCAAATTCATGGCCTCGTAAGCCGTTAACACACCGTTGTCATTGCTTTCTAAATTGGGTTGAGAAACACCACTAATGGTTTTGCTGGCACCTGCCAACATTAATCCGGAGCGTAGCAAAGGATTGTCAGAGGCATTCTCTGCACTCACCCCAAAGGCATTGCCTCCGGTTTCAACATCTTTCAAAAAGTATCCGTGTGTAGCAATGTGAATCAGTTCGGGCGCCTTTATATTTTTTAAGTTTTTCTCGGTGGCCTCTTTCTGTATAAACTGAGAGACGGTGTAGCCGGATGTTTTTAACATTTTACTGATCCCCTCCAACTCTGTTTTTGTACCGGGCAGCGTAGCCAGCTCCGGTCCTCCGTAATCCGGAAAGCCGAGAAGGAAAGCTTTCTTGGTAGGCGTTGTCGGCTTTCTGCTTTTGATGGCCAGTAAGTCTTTGGAATTGCTCAGCAGTACGAGTTCATATTTCTTCACCAGGTAATCGCCTCCTGTTTTTTGAAGCGTGTTCAGGTTAAGTTGGTTATAAACACCATCGAGCGATAAGTAAAGAACTTTTTTTCCTGCTACGGCTGGTTCTATTTTACTCCAATATTGGTCATACGAAACATTGTCGAGTTGTTTTTGCTGAATGGTGTTCCGATAGTATTTCGCATAGCGTGTTTCTAACTGTTGACCATTCTCAAGTTTAATCAAGGTAGGTACTTTACTATTTTTTGTCAGCACCAGGGCGAGGTAATGAGAGTCTTCGGTGAAGTTTTGGTCATAGCTTCTTACTCTTACTACTTCTACGACAGCCTCTTGATCGGTGAGCGAGGCAGCAATCTGGCTATACGTTATTTTTTGAGTCGTGTAACCTGCTGAGAAATCTTTGGAGCGTTCTGAAATTCTTTTCTCTAAGTTATTAGTGGCCCGCTCAACAGAATCGAGGTTTATCTTCTGATCTTTTAACTCCTCCTTTGTGTAAGCATATAAGCGGGCGAGGGTTTCTTTCTGATCCAGCCAGGTGAAGTAATCTTTTATTAACGCAGCATCTTTACTGTTGATGATGCTCTGTTTTATTTTGTTGGTGGAATTCAACAGCAAAGCTTTGGTGGCCATTTGGTAGTCATAGAGATCATTAACAACAGCGGGTTGACTGCTAGCATGGGCACCGGCAAAATTATAGAAGCGTTGAAAGCGTGGCGAGAGCACATCCCAGTACTTGGTCTTTTCTGCTTCGCTCATGGGAGGGAAGTAATTGTTAATAAACTCCAACGATTGGTCCATCACCGCTTTATACAGTGTATACGCCTGATCATTCTCTCCCTTTTTCCAGTGGTAGATCGCTAAGTCTTCTTGCGACTGCGCATACAAGGGATGAGAAGTACCCAACGTTTTTTCACGCACGGCCAGTGCTTTGCTCAGTAAGGGTTCTGCCTCTGCATACTTCGCCTGACTGCGGTAGAAATTACCTAAGTCGCTCATCGTTTTAGCATACACCGGATTTTCTTCCCCAAAGTTTTGTTTGTAAATGGTCAAGGCTTTCTTCAGGGGCTCTTCTACTTTGTCATTTTTATCCATGGCTCGGTACAGGAGTGCCAGGTTGGTGAGAATGCCTGCGTAATCAGGACTGGTTTTGCTCAAGCGATTTTGAGCGGATAAGTAGAGGGCTTCTGCTTCTGTATACTTTCCGGTTTGCTGATAGAGCAGCGCAAGGTTGGAGATGAACTTTAACTGATTTTTCGATTTGCTGCTTTGTAATTTTTCAGCAATGGCAATGGCTTCTTTCAAACTTGTGATCGCTTCTTCATAGCGCCCTACAATCTGATAGAGCATGGCTTGGTTGTTCAGCGCGATAGCGTATTGCATCGCAGCCTTTAACTGATTCTGTTCAAGAATGCTGAGCGCTTGCTGAATGTCTTTCTCGGCTTCGTTATACTTGGCCAGGTTGTATTTAAGAACGCCATAGTTGTTGTACGAAGCAGCTACCCCTACGTTGGTTTCTCCTAATTTGGTCTTCCGCAAATCAAGTGCTTCCGCAGTATAAGCCTCTGCTTGTGTAAAACGTCCCATCGTTGCGTATAGGAGTCCCTGATTGGCAATGGTTTTTAAATAGCCAATGTCATCCGTGCCTTGTCCACTTTCAAAAAACTCACGCGCGGAGATAAATCGTTTTTCCGCGAAGGTATATTTATTCTGTGCATAGGAGATTTCACCAAACTCTAAATGAAAACGCGCCTTCTCCACATCGGTCATGTCTTCATTCTGCATGAACTTAGAGTATAAATTGGCACCTGTCACCAACTTGGCGTTGGCTTCACCTTTTTCACGCACATCAAAAACCCCTGAATTATCGGTAACAATTATGGAGTAGTCAAAATCAGTAGAATCAAACTGTGCTCGGACTTTATCCAGATCATTTAGGAGCAAATTTCCTGCTTTGTTTAGTCTTTCTTTGGTGGCCAGACTTTTGGCTTTATCTAAGGCTCCTTTTTTTAGGTTTTGAAGTGGACTTTGAGCCAGTGAACAAAGAGGAAAAAATAGGATCAACAGGTATTTCATAGGTCAGCATACGATTTCCAGTACCTAAAGTTATAAAACAATGCGCATTACAATTCTTATCTTGCAGCGTGAAATTGTATAAAAACACCACTCAGGCCGTTATCGACTCGCTTACGCTGATTTTTGATGACAGAAAGTATGCAGATAAAGTAATCGAGAAGATTCTAAAGTCAAATTCCAAGTGGGGCGCCCGCGACAGGCGCTTTATTGCAGAAACAACCTACGACATTGTGCGTTGGTACCGTTTGCTAATGGAGGTTACCGATGCGGGGCCGAATGACTACTGGAAATTATTGGGTGGATGGTGTGCCATGAATGAGGCCGAGCTGCCGGATTGGGTGGAGTTTGAAGGCATTAATCGCAAAACCGTATTGCGTAGGTGGGAAGAGGTGAAGGGCATTCGAAAAATTGCAGAGTCTGTTCCGGATTGGATGGATGAATTGGGAGAAAGAGAGTTGGGCAGAATCTGGAATGAAGAGTTGCAGGCCCTGAACGAAGAAGCGCGCGTAGTGCTGCGAGCAAATACGCTCAAAACCACCATGAAACAATTGTATCGGGAGTTGTCTGAAGCGGAAGTGGATGTGGAACTAGATGACCGTTATCCGGATGCGCTGATCATGAAACAGCGACAAAATGTTTTTCTGCTACCACAATTTAAACAAGGTTTGTTTGAAGTGCAGGATGCCGGCTCGCAAGCCATTGCTCCCTTTTTGGAAGTAGAGCCGGGCATGCGCGTGATCGATGCGTGTGCCGGTGCAGGAGGCAAGACTTTACACTTAGCGGCATTAATGCAAAATAAAGGTCGCATTGTGGCCATGGACACCGAAGAGTGGAAGTTGACGGAATTGAAACTGCGTGCGAGACGCGCAGGCGCTGGGAATGTAGAAACGCGCGTAATAGAATCATCCAAGACTATCAAACGTCTCGATAAAGCAGCCGATCGTATTTTACTGGATGTGCCTTGCTCTGGCTTAGGCGTGATCCGAAGAAATCCGGATGCAAAATGGAAATTGTCTGTTGAGTTTATTGAGAAGGTAAAAGAACTGCAACAACATATCCTCCAGGACTATTGTACCATGTTAAAACCAGGTGGTAAGTTGGTGTATTCTACCTGTAGCTTAATGCCGAGTGAAAACGAAAAACAAGTGGAAAAATTCCTGGCAGCCAATCCGAACTTTACGCTGGAAGCTGAAAAACACATTTGGCCAAGCGAAGGCTTTGATGGTTTTTACATGGCGCGGTTAAAGCGCACTAGCTAATCTTTTATATCTTTATTCGCAGCTGAAAGGAAATATCATTTCTTTCGTTACCTGCAATGGCATCCATGCCAGAACCTATGCTTTGCTGATCGTGAAAGCGAACGTGTGCATAGCGAAGCCAACAGGTGAAGTGCTGGTTGATCGTATACTGAACTAATAAATAGGAACGAACGCCCTCACCGGAATAGGCAGGCAGAGAATATGCCAGCCATACATTTTTCTCATATACATATTGTCGGTTGTCATAATCCTCTGTATCAAAAAGTGCATAGCGCCCACTGATGCTTACTTTTCTAAAATCTAATGTAATGTCTTGAAAGGCGGTCATGCCTTGAGTAGTTTCACGATCGATTGTAAAGGTGCTGAATTGCAGGCGGGACTTCATCTTTACCACATGTCCTAAGGAGTAATCGGCATGGAGGAACAATGATCGTTTCTTGCCCAGAGCGGTTTGATATAAAGTGGTTTCTCCGCTTAGGTTGCGTTGTTTTTCTTCTTCCCGAAATTGGGTAGTGAACGTTACAGTTTTGCTTGGCTGATAGTGAAAACGAAGGAGCCACTCATGACCTACCGATGGACTGTAACTTCTATACCGAAGCCAGGGGAATTTAAAAAGATCCACATAACTCGCGAATTGAACCTTGTTATGAATGCGATATTTTAGTCCCCAGTAAAACCCTTCTTCGTTTTGAGGTAATGTAGATTCAGAAAAACTATTGGCATAAAAAGAATAAAAGTTGCGCTGGTAATTTCTGTACAAGAAGGAAACTTCTAGTTTTTTGGTAAGACTGCCCAGAGCACCTATCACCAATGCCTTTCCATTGCTGGAACTCATGGCTGCTTCTGTAAAAAAGGTAAAGTTATGATACGTATAGTTCGTGTAGGCGGAATAGTTCGTATTGCTGCTTCCTGAAAAGGTAAATTGATTATACGCAGATAGTTCTCTTACTAATGGATGGTTGTAATAAATGTATTGATGAAGTAAACCTATATCGAGAGTTTTGTGAGTGTATTGAAGAATGCCACCAAGGATGGTTTCACCAAGAGCTTTTCGGTCTTTCAATTCAGCCTCATTGCGATGCAAGCCTGTGGTGAGTAAGGATGAAACATATTGACGTGAACTATCTGTCTGGCGGTTGGCATCGCGTCTTGTGGAGGAGAAGAATGTAGTGAGAAAGAAATTTTTAGGAAGATTGATAGTGGTGGTAATCCCTCTTAGGTAATAATTCTCATCAGCAGAAGTGTACGGCAGACCCAATAAGTTGCTCTTTCGAATGGTGTTAATGGTTTCTCCTCCTTTTCCTGTGCTAAACGTTCCGCCACAAAGCAAACCTTGCCCGGCTTGTAATTGATAATCACCCAGAATAATATTTTTAAAGATCCCTTTGTTTTGCGCCTGAAGGTGAAAGGAGATAAAGTCGACTCCATATTGTTGAGAGCCAGGGTTCCACCGGAAGGATTCTCCTGCATCTTGTTCAACCGTAAAGCCTATGCTAAAATCATTGGTCATAGAACTGCGAAAGCGCATATAGTATTTGTCACGGACACCCAGAAATTGTTTTTGAGAATCAAGCACAGTAAAGCCTTCTTTCTTCTGTAGGGTGTGCTCATACCGAAGCAGCAGGTAATTGTTCTTGTTGTGAAGAATATTGTCGAAAAGGGATTTGGTCAAGCGTGTTGGATCACTAACGGTTACAAAGGGAGCTACTTTTTGTATGGTTGCGAGATCAAAGGAGGGGAGTGTTTGTAATTCATAAAGAGACAGTAGTTTTCCCTGCTCCCTCCGGTAGGCAATGAATTCCTGTACCTGGCTTTCTGACAATATATATAAGGATCGGAGTTGTTCTGCAGAAGCCGTATTTAAGTTGAGGGGTTGCTGGAGTAACTGAAGGTAATTCTCGTACAGTTCTTCATAATTCAACTCCTCATCCTGATAGCTGATTAATTCATCCAGTAATTGTTGGATGTCAATTTCTTTGGCCGGAATCTCTTGAGAGAAAACTGCTGTGGTGTAGGTAGCAAAGAGAAAAACCAGCAGCCGTCTCATTTCTTCTTTAGGGAGTAGGCGAGGGAGGCCTGGTGACTGGATCCGATGCCTGTCATGGAGTATTCGTAGGCGTAATCAATGTTGAGGCGTGTGGAAATAAAGCCAATACCCAGGAAAAGTTTGTTAGGATATAAGTTGATGCCTGTGCGCGCAGCGAATTTCTTTTCTGGACGATACTCCATTCCCATTTTGTACGTTGGTGCTACTTCCAGTTGTTTTTGGATTTCGCTTGTTAGCCATACTTTTTCAGTGGGCGAATAGCCTACACCGAGTGTTAGCGAGGTGCTCAGTCTTTCCTGACTACTCTCAGAGAGCACAGGCTGATTTACATTTTGAATATGGGCTCCAATAAAAAAGGAAGGAGTAAGGGTGGCGAGTCCGCCTATGTTGAAGGTGAAAAGACTTTTGGTACCAAAGCCCAGGGCTTGGTATTGTAGATAATTAATAGAAGCTCCAAGCGAAGCCAGACCTAAACGATTACTAAAACCAAGCGATATTTTTTGTTCATTATACACGTCATCCCCAAAGCGAAAGACGCCCAGCGCACCTGTTCCATAGGTAGTGGGTACTGCCAGCAAAAAGGCCATGCGATTCGCACCTTGCAGTTGGGGTCTGGCATCATACGAAGTAGCGGCAACTGATTTTTTTAGATGAGATAAACCAGCGCTGTTATTGAACAGACTCCATTCATCTTGTAAACAGGAGGAAGCATAGCCCATGCCGGCCGCTTTGGCGCCCATGCCGGTAAACATAAAACTGCTCTGCGAATAGGCAGTACGTGTCAATAAGCCAATCAGTATAAGGTTACGGAGTAGTGGCACAAACGAGATTTCTAACCTTAAGGTAAGAATCGTTTTTTAGTTGTGCAAGAGGGGTGTAGTGCTTAAAATTCCTTCTTCAAATGGAAGAAGAATCCATTTTCACCTTCTCCATTAAAAGAATATTCAAGGCGTACAGTGGCATCGTGAGATGTGACAAAGTCAAGGCCACCACCGACACCGTTGAGAAGCTTGTCGGTTAAACGCTTGCCAGCTTCATAACCGGGATAATTCCAAACGTAACCGAAATCGGCATAGGTTTTTAAATAGATGGCTAAGGGAATTTCTCTGAATTGTTCGATGGACCCACCGATATCAAAGGTTCGGGAAAAGAGTTGTTTCTTAAAGGTTGTTTTGTTGAAAACAAATTGCGGCCCCTTACCCTAAGGCGCTATAGCTGCCGTAGGGAATATGCGTTTGAAAACTTACGTAGGCATTGGTGTAATTTGACAGGTAATATTTTTTCCCCAGGTGCACGTATTTCGAGTAGCCTGCATTCAAATCTGTTTTGATGAGATCATCACTTTTCAAAATTCCCTGGTGACGTATGCTGGCAGAGAAGTAGCTTCCTGTTAACGGATAGGTTATAAAATCCCTTTTCTCATATACATACTGATAGGAGAGTGCAGTAGTATTTTGGGTTTTGATAACATCACTTCCATAATACTCGGGATTTAACTGAACGAGAGAATCGCTGATTTGATTTTTGATCGTCTCCAGAGAAAATCCATGGTAATGATAAAAGGAATTTCGATACGTGTAGGTAATGCTGGCTGACCGGGTTACTTTAAACTTCTCATCAGCGCGGGCATACGTTAGTATGTTATCAATGGTACGATAAGCAATGTTGTTTCGTTCATCATAGTTAAAATCAAAAATCAACCCCTGCTTACGTTTTTTATCCAGGTAGGGCATGCGATAGCTGACTCTGAAAACCTTTGTGAAACCAAATTTAGCTGTAAGCAAGAGCGTTTCATTACGACCGCGTACGTTGTATTGGTACAGTTTTAGTCCGTAGTTAAGTCGCTTCAGATCGTGGTTGTAATTCTGCCACCATTCATTAAAATTTCGATCGGCCAGTTCCAGTATGGGTACCGGAAACGTATACCATCGCTCGCTCACCTCTACTAATATATCTGCTGTGCCGTTTTCATTGTCTTTCTCCAGAATTAAAGGAATTTGTTGTAGGCGAACGGTGTCTCCTGGCTTCAGGGTTAACTCTCGCTGAATAATAAAATCGCGTGTGATTTTGTTTCCCAGAATAAGAACACGATTGATGGTAATGAGTACAGAAGTATCGGCCGTTATGCGGTTTCTGTTTCGTTGCCGGGTAGAGTCAGACGAGGCCTGTGTTTCCACAGGACTCATCAGGTTTAGTATGCAAATTGTTAAAACTACTCGAACCCACATGCGCGCTCCGTCTGACTAAACTATCATTCGTTGGTTTAACGATTGATTAGGCATTTGTTGTGGTGCCTTTTTTCAATGCTCTTACCAGTATAATAATTCCAGCAATCACTAACGGTATGCTTAGAATCTGTCCCATGTTTAATGGGAGTTCATCTTCAAAAGCAACCTGGTTTTCTTTTAAGAATTCATATACAAAGCGAAGACCAAAGCAAACGATCAGGAAGATGCCAAAAAGCGTACCGTCTGCAAGCTTCTCTTTTTTGCGACTCCACAACCAGAATAGAAGTGCAAAGAGAATTACACAAGAAATGGATTCGTATAGCTGAGAAGGATGGCGTGGTATAAAGTTTGTGTAAACCACTGCTTCAAAATGATCTCCTTCTTTTCCTAAGCGATAGCGCAAAGGCCCCTCTTGATACACATGCTCAGCAACACCTGTGTTAAAGGAGAGCATGGACTGTACACGTCCGCTCAGGTAGTTGTTAAGCTGCTCCTCTGTATAGCTATTGTCACCCTTAAATGTGATTAGCATTTTTACGGGTTTATAAGGCTTATTATTCGCAACTGTATCAATGGAGACATAGTCTACAGATTCAACGTAGCCATCGTAGGTTAATAGGTCGGTTACATTGCTGGCAAACACTACACCGTAATTTGATTCTGTAGGCTTACCAATAATTTCAGAATTGAAATAATTTCCTAAGCGAATAAGCGCACCGGTTAAGGCAACGAGTATCACGATTCTATCTAAAATTTGAAAATAGTTTTGCCCTGGTTTTTTCTTACGACCGTACAACCACAACGCGGTGAGTATACCAATAGCCGCACCATGACTGGCTAAGCCTTGCAAGCCTGTAAAGCGGAAAGAGGGAGAAAACTCGAAAGGCAAAATGATGCTGAGTGGATTCTCCAGAAAAAGTTCGGGTTGATAGAATATGACATGACCTAAGCGAGCCCCCAAAATGGTAGCAACAATCATGTAAATAGTCAGCGTATCTACGTCTTTTTCGGGTTTGCCTTCTTTTTTGAAAATGTAGTAAAGAATTTGCTGGCTGATTAAAAAGCCGAGGGCAAAGAGTAGTCCATACCAACGAAGCGAAAAACTTCCTAAACTCAAGATCTCCGGAGATCCGTTCCAAATGATGTAGCTCAAATAAGTCATAACGGCAAATATAAAGACAATTGACAATGGAAAGTGGTCAATTAACAATTTGAAAACAGGAAAAAAGGCTTATTTATAGCCTAAAGTGCCTCCAGTTCCTCTTGGAAGCTTCCCGAAAGGATGGGGAAACGACACCAGGAGCGAGGGTCTACATTTAGGTCGTCTAAGTGAAAAGACGGAGCCAATCGTTCTCTCTTCCATTGGTTGATGGACCAGAGCCTAAAGAACTTCTTAATATAGCCTTTCAATGTCTCATCGGCTATCCCATTTGAAAGCTGAGCATATACTTGGCTGGGGGATTGACGTTTTTTAATAGCCAGCAATTCAATGGCTTCTAATACCGAATAAGGCATAAGATCTGTCTCATCTGTTTGGTGTCTCTCGTGTGGACGTAGTTCAGCTGTTGGCTGCAAATTGTTCACGTATTGAAGGCCTGCGTATTTTAATTCTTTTTCAGCCCATTTCAGCCACTGAATTACAAAGGGTTTGCTCAGTCCTGCTATAGGCGCTAAGCTACCAGAGGTATCGCCATCCATGGTGGCATAGCCAACATTGCCTTCACTGCGGTTGGAGGTTGTGAGTAATAAAGAATTTTTAATGTTGGCCAGCATCCAGATAATGGGTGAACGCGAACGTGCCTGAATATTTTGCAGGGCAATGTCATCGCGGTCCCACGTGAGGGGTCGCCCTAATGCTTTTTCAATTTTTTGAGAATAGGAATTTACTTCCTCATCAATCTCCCATTGATGGAAGGTGGCACCAAGAGAGAGTGCTAATTCTTTGGCGGCTTGCAAGGTACTGGAAGATGAGTTTTTTGTACCCTGATAGGCACAGGTAAGAATTTGCTCAATTATTATTTTAGGATCACTGGTGATCGTTAATCCAAGAGAGCGGCAGAAAACTTCTGCGCCCAACTCCAACAAACCTCTGCGAACCATTTCAGCAACCAGTGTAGCAATGATGGAGGAGTCAGCCCCACCACTCAATGAGAGTACAAAGCCTTTCGATTTACTCTTCCGAAGGTAATCATACAAAGCGAGTGATACCGCTTGCGCGAGTTCTTCATTCTTCTCCTTGTTATCAACCTCTATGCTTGGGGTTGTTTTTTTATGATCTTCCAGATTCACCTCACAACAAAGTACATCATAAGGTCTCATGCTCAAGCGTCTGTTCAAGGCTTTCAGTTCTCCTTGTTGTGCCAATATGATGTCGCCATCATAAATAACGCGACCCGCTTCATTGCCAAGTTGGTTAATGTAGAGGTAGGTGCACTTTAGCTTTTCGGAACTGCTTCGGATCAATTCTTCACGCACATGACTTTTGCCCATGGCAAAATGACTGGCGCTTGGGTTAAGAATAATGTCTACTCCTTGTTGGGCTAATCGATAACCCGGTCTTTTGTTTTCTACCCAGGCATCTTCACAAATTTCGAAAGCAATTTTTACACCTCGTACTTCGTACACCAGGTCGCCCACTAAAATTTCTTCTCCTTTTCTTTCAATACTTTTTATCTCTCCAGCTTTCCAGGCTTCAAACCAACGGGGTTCGTAGTGAACTCCATCTTTGGGAAGGTTTTGTTTGAGTGTAACGCCTAGAATTTTTTTATCATGGATAAGGCAGGCTCCATTGTAGGTGAATCCATCCATTCGGATTGGCAGACCGACAGCAACAGTGATACCCGCACAGGCTTCGCGAATGAGTAGTAAT
>LNEN01000296.1 GCA_001464155.1 Cytophagales bacterium Ga0077538
ATTCTCTAACTTGCCCGAATGAATTTTGTATTACTACACCCTACTTCTATTGTTAGAGGTATTGCTCAACACCTTCCTTCTTCCAAGAGTATCAGCAATCGAGCCTTGATACTTCATGCCCTGTCCGGGGGCAAGGGTACACTACATAATCTGTCCGATGCCAACGATACAGTCGTGATGCAAAGGCTTCTTTCTAGCAATGAAACAACCTTGAATGTGGAGGATGCGGGCACAGTAATGCGTTTTTTAACAGCTTATTGTGCAATGGGCAATCGGTCAAAAATCTTAACAGGCACTCCCCGAATGAAAGAGCGTCCAATTGGAATTCTTGTAGAGGCCTTACGTATGTTAGGTGCAGAGATCACCTACCTTGAAAAGGAAGGATATCCTCCTTTAAAAATTTCAAGTTTCAAAACACAAAAAACAAATCTGGTAAGTGTAAAGGGTGATGTTAGCAGTCAGTTTATTTCGGCTCTCATGATGATTAGCCCTTCCCTACCCAAAGGATTGACAATTGAACTCACGGGCAAGATTGGAAGCAGACCCTATATTGAAATGACCGCTTCTTTGATGCGGAAGTTTGGTGCCAAGATCTTATTTGAAGAAAATATCATCTCCATCAGTCAGGGGCCTTTAGCTATCGATCAGTTTACCATAGAAGGCGATTGGTCAGCTGCCAGTTATTGGTTTGCATTGGTGGCTCTTAGTAAGGAAGCAGAAATTTTATTACCCAACATGGCACTGCGCTCGTTGCAAGGCGATCGAGTGGTGATTGACATGATGGTAAACCTGGGAGTGGCCTGTGAACCGAGAGGCGACAAGTTGTTGTTGCAAAAAACAACTCATCATGATCAGTTCACCTGGGATTTTACGGATTGCCCAGACCTCGCTCAAACGGTAGCTGTTGTGTGTGCTGCAAAAGGTATTGAAGCCACCTTTACGGGCTTGGAAAGTCTCCGCATAAAAGAAACGGATCGTATTCAAGCACTTCAAAATGAACTGTCAAAAATCAACGCAGCCCTTCTTGAAGAAAATGGAAGCTGGAAATTAATGCCATCCCGAAGGCTTCCTGAAAAAATTCAAGTTCAAACCTACCACGACCATCGAATGGCCATGGCTTTTGCCCCGCTGGCAACGCTCATGCAGGTCACGATAGAAGAACCCGAGGTTACGCGGAAGTCCTATCCAAAATTCTGGGATGACTTAATGAGTGTGGGAGTTAAGTTGAAGATGTAATTGCCTGAAGTAATCGGGAGCTTGCGCCAAACGACTCCCATACCAGGAAAACATTTCTCCATCAACCAACACCACTTGAGCTTTGGGCAGTAGTTGATTCAGTTCAGCAATATGTTTGGATTGAAAAGGGTAGGGTTCAGAAGAAAGAAAAACAATGTCCGGCTTGCAGCGTTGCAGTTGATCGTTATTCAATTGAGGATACCGCTCTTCCTCCACTGCATTTTGCATACCAATGGTTTCTAACATTGAACTAATGAAAGTGCCTTCACCTGCTGCCATCCAAGGCTGCCGCCAGATCAAATACAACACTCTCTTTTTAACAAAAGAAAATGGTTGGGTAAATGCCTTCTCAATTTTCTGAACCCATTCATTCGCCTGGCTCGCCCTGTTGGTAAGTTCGCCCAGTGAGTGAATCATAGCATACGAATCTTCTAAGTGAACAATGTCACTCATCCACACAGGATAGCTTTGCTGTAGTTGCTTAATTCCTTCGAGGTAGTTTTCTTCTTTGTTTGCAATAATCAGATCGGGCTGAAGTTTAGCAATGGCATCAAAGTCGAATTTTTTTGTGCCTCCAACAATAGTCTTTTCTCTTCTCCACTTTTCCGGATGTATGCAGAATTTAGTGATGCCAACAACCTCTTCCTCCAAGCCCAAATCAAACAATAACTCTGTTTGTGAGGGAACCAGAGAAATGATGCGCCTTGGGTATTCCTTTAGTTGAATTGTGTTTTGAAGCTGATCTGTATAGACGTGCGGCATACGTGTAAAACTAAGCAGCTGGCTATAAAAGCAAAAGTCCTATTCCGCTTTCGCAGAATAGGACTTTGATGTGTTACGCACAGGGTACGAAGAGAAAAGACCCTCTCAACAAAAACTCAACGCCCCCGCGCGTAATTTCTTTATAGTACAGTAGAATGCGTCTGGTTAGGGATGGTCACGATAAACGTGGTTCCCACATCGCGGAGGGAAGAGACCTCAATGGATCCCTGCAACCTCTCTACTGTATCCTTTACAATAAACAACCCAATTCCATTGCCATACGACAGTGTGGTGGCACGGAAGAATCGTTCAAATATTTTATCCTGGTATTGCGGCTCAATACCAATTCCATTGTCTTGTACTTGAATGACTATCTCTTTTCCTGTCACCATAGCCTCCAAGCGAATCACTGGGTTTTGTTTTCCCAAGTCGCTATACTCAATAGCATTCGAGAGTAAATTGGTGATAATCGTTCTTACTCTAAACAGATCAGAATACACATCAACCGGCTGATGAATGGCCAAGTCAAACTCAATCTTGCCTGTTTCATGAAAGTTGCGAAGATTGTCAATTTCTTCCGAAATCAATGACTGCAACTCTATTTTTTCTCTCTTTATTTCAAGACGTTCGCCTCGGAAGAAATCATTCATCTCTTCGATGAATCCATCCAACTTAAGCAAGCTTTTTTTAATTAAACCAAGGTACTCTGTCCGCTGTTCCTCTGTGCCTTTCTCGGCTAAATTCACTAATCCTAAAACAGAACGCAAAGGTGCTTTCAGATCATGTGTGGTTTTGTAAAACACTTGATCCAAGTGAATGTTTGATTCTAACAGTTCCTTTTCACGAATCTTACTCTCTGTCACATCCTGCAACTTCAGGATCAACCCACGAACTTTATTGTCATCAAATAAATTTGTGATCTCCGCAGTAAAGTATCGTTTCAAACCATTGACCGGCAGTGCAAGCTCTACCTTCTTTGTTCCAGATAAGCCTGTTAACAAGTCTTCCCACGTTTTCGTGTTCTTATCACCAATAAAATCAAAGACCGAGCGACCCAAAAGGGCCATAGGCTCTTGCCCAAATATTCCAATAACAGAAGAGGATATGTACCTGATTTTGAATTCGCGATCGGTTACAATCGTTACATCACAAGAGTTCTCGACCAACTCCCGAAACATCTCTGATTTCGTCTCCACCTGTTCCATATATCCCCTCATCTCCAACACTTCTGCAGTATAATTTTCTTGACCCAACAATTTGTTAGATCATGATGGCCATGCTGCTTAGCTGGCTGGATACCTTAAGGTTATTAGAGCCGAAAGTAGCTTGATTCATCTCAAACTTCAGTTTCCCATCGATAACTTTAAAATTGATGCAGCTTCCTTTTTGTGCCAGCCCATTACCATTTGTGATGGTTAGTACTGGCTTTCCGGCAATTGCACCTTTTATGTCTTCAAACTGATTGCTTTTTCCTTTGCCTAAATAAATAACAGCACAAGAAGCAGCATCTGCAGCCGCGCTTAATTTCTTAATGACATACTTTTTGCTGCCCTTTGGTTTGCCATCATACCACTGCTTCAGGGTATTGAACACGTCATCATCGCCCATGACGCCTACCACAAAATCTCCACCATCGCCTTCGTTAGGCCACTGCACATACTTTATAAAGTTGTACAACATAGCAGAGTGAATTTCATGCATTGGCTTATCCTGGGCCGAGACCAAGGCAAAAACACAGAATGCAAAAAAGGTCAGAATTACTTTTTTCATTGGGGTCTTGTTTAGGTTATTGGTATTGCAATCTACAATATTCAATTTATAATAAGAAGAAGCCCCGGCCGTTAGGCCAGAGCCAATTCCCAAACAACCCATTAAATCACTATTGCCATAGAGGTAAGAGCACCAGAAACCTTCAGGTTAGAGGCTTCAACAGCCTTCTGGTTCAACTCAAACTTCAATTTGTTATCGATGGTACGGAAGTTAATAGCACTTCCTTTCTCGCCAAGACCCGCCTTATCGGTAATAACCAGCGTGCCCTTGCCTTTTACTTTATTGTTGATGGCATCAAACTCACCGCTCTTTGACTTATCAATGAATACTACATCACAGTCAGACATTTCAGCAGCTGATTTAAAGCTTTTAATTACATAGGTTTTGGTTCCACGAGGTTTTCCACCGTACCAAGCATTAAGTGTATTATACACTTCAGGATTACCCACTACACCAATTACGAAGTCACCAGTAGAAGTGTGGTCAGGCCACTGTACATACTTTACGAAGTTAAACATCATCATGGAGTACACTTCGTGCATAGGTCTGTCTTGAGCAAATGAATTGCTGGTAACTAAGAGCGCTACGGCTAGAAATACTTTTTGGATCGTTTTCATTTTGTTTGAGAGTTATTTGTTGTTTGATGTTACAAAAGTAGGCCCCTCCAGTAACCTGGAAGGGCCTATCTTTTTCTCAAACTTTCTGATGTAAGTTTTTTGGTAATGCAGGCTTAATACTAAAGCCTCAGTAAACAAAAACCCTCATTTTAGCTCAAAATCACTTAATATATCTGAAATCATGTCCAGATTTCAGTTGCAAAAGGAACTCATAAATAAGCTGAATTACGTTTTCTACATCGTTTTTATGCACCATTTCAACAGTTGTATGCATGTATTTCAATGGAAGAGATATTAAAGCAGAGGCCACACCCTCAGCCGAATAGGCAAAAGAGTCGGTATCGGTACCCGTAGAACGAGACACTGCCTGGCGCTGAAAAGGTATTTTCTTCTTCTCCACCGTCTGAAGAATCATCTTCAAAACGTTGTTTTGCACGGCTGGTCCATAACAAAGAACAGGGCCCGCCCCTGCCTTGAGGTTGCCACTTTCCTTCTTATTGTACATGGGGGACTGCGTGTCGTGGGTCACATCGGTACAAATGGCCAGATCAGGCTTAATTCTTCTGGAAATCATTTCAGCCCCTCTCAGACCAATTTCTTCCTGAACAGAGTTTACGATATAGAGTCCAAAGGGCAGCTTTTTCTTATTCTCATGAAGCCTTCTGGTCACCTCTGCGATCATAAAACCGCCCATGCGGTTGTCCAGCGCGCGGCCTACGAGCCAGTCCTTATTCATTTCCATGAGCTCATCTTCGAAGGTGATGACACAGCCTACATGGATGCCCATCGCATCAACCTCCTTCTTGTTTTCAGCTCCTACGTCAATAAAGATATTTTTAAGAGATGGAGCCTCTTCCTTGGCCGCATCGCGCACATGAATGGCTGGCCACCCGAAAATACCCTTCACAATTCCCTTATCGGTATGAATGTTCACCCGCTTGCTGGGAGCAATCTGATGATCAGAGCCTCCGTTTCTGCGAACGTAGATGTATCCATCCTCTGTGATATAATTCACAAACCAGGAAATTTCATCGGCATGCGCTTCAATAACAACTTTATAAGAAGCTTTGGGATTAATAACTCCCACCACCGTTCCGTAGACATCCACAATATGGTCGTTGATGTACGGTTTGATGTAGTCCAACCAAATCTCCTGACCTGAGGATTCGAAACCCGTAGGAGAAGCATTGTTTAAATAATCGTAGAGAAATTTTTTGCTTTTCTTATCCATGACGTTCGTTATCAGTTATGTGTTGTTTGTTATCTGTTGTCCTTTACAGGGGAATATTGCCATGTTTCTTTCGTGGTAGCTTATCCACTTTATTCTCTAACATTTTAAATGCGCGGATCAATTTTTCGCGTGTTTGGTCGGGATAAATTACCTCATCGATATATCCACGATGCGAAGCACGGTATGGATTAGCAAACTTTCTGGTGTACTCCGCTACCTTCTCGTCTAACTTCGCTTGTGGATCTGCCGCTTCAGAAATTTCCTTCTTAAAGATAATTTCTGCTGCTCCTTTAGCACCCATCACCGCAATTTCCGCTGTAGGCCAGGCGTAGTTAAGATCCGCACCAATGTGCTTGCTGTTCATTACATCGTAGGCTCCACCATAGGCCTTACGCGTGATCACGGTAACGCGAGGCACCGTTGCTTCAGAAAAAGCAAAGAGCAACTTAGCTCCATTGGTAATGATGGCATTCCACTCCTGATCGGTACCTGGTAAAAAGCCAGGGACATCTTCAAATACCAACAATGGGATATTAAAGCAATCACAGAAACGCACGAAGCGTGCTGCTTTTACACTAGCATCAATGTCTAAGACACCTGCCAGTACAGCTGGTTGGTTACCCACAATGCCAATGCTTCTACCAGCAATACGCGCAAAACCGACCACAATATTTTCTGCATAGTTTTTATGTACTTCAAAGAAGCTTCCATCGTCCACTACGCCTTGCACCACTTCGCGGATGTCGTAAGGCTGATTGGGATTGGCTGGAATAATCGTGTTTAAAGCAGGTCGTGATTCATTGCCCTCCACAAACGGTTTACGAGGAGAAACCTCCTCACAGTTTTGAGGAAGGTAGCTAAGTAATTGTTTAATGCCTTGAATACACTCCACCTCATTGGCAGAGGCAAAATGAGTCACACCACTTTTCGTGCTGTGCGTAGAGGCTCCTCCCAGTTCTTCTGCCGTAACATTTTCATGGGTTACCGTTTTCACTACGTTAGGACCTGTTACAAACATGAAAGAGGTGTTCTCCACCATGAAAATAAAATCTGTAATAGCTGGTGAGTACACAGCACCCCCCGCACAAGGACCCATGATAGCCGATAGTTGAGGGATCACGCCAGAAGCCAGTGTGTTTTTATAAAAGATATCGGCATAGCCACCTAAGGAGACAACACCTTCCTGAATACGTGCTCCACCAGAATCGTTCAGACCGATCACCGGAGCTCCATTTTTCATGGCCATGTCCATGATCTTAACAATCTTCTCCGCATGCGTTTCGGATAAGGATCCTCCAAACACAGTAAAATCTTGTGAAAAAACATAAACAAGTCTTCCATTAACAGTACCATAGCCTGTTACCACACCGTCACCGAGGTAATGCTCCTTATCCAGACCAAAATCCTTGCTGCGGTGCATCACAAACTTGTCGAGTTCTTCAAAAGAACCTTCGTCCATTAACAGATGAACACGTTCCCTAGCCGTAAGCTTACCTTTCGCGTGCTGTTGCTCCACGCGCTTGGCTCCACCTCCCTCTAAAGCTTCTAGATTTTTGCGTTCTAGTTCATCAAATTTTGCCTGTAGTACTGTATCGTTAATGGTTCTTTTTGCCATAAATGTGCTTTCTAAGAAATGCCCCGAAATATAGTGCGCTTTCGTTTATGGGCGAAGTCTAATTGAGATTTCCTTCTATTTTTGCGGTGCTTAAAATATGCTGGAACGAGTAGCCATTATTGACCTTGGTACGAACACATTTCACTTGCTCATTGCGGAGGAGAAGAGTGATGGCTTTTCATTTATTTATCGAGAACGTTTGGCCGTACGCATAGGTCAACGGGGCATCAACAAAGGTATTATTCAACCAGATGCCATCGAAAGAGCGGTTCGTGCGCTCTCAAGTTTCCGAACCACCATTGATCAGCATGAAGTTCTTAGAATTTTCGCCTTCGGAACAAGCGCTCTTCGCAATGCTGCTAATGCGGAAGAAGTGATACAGATCTTTAAAGACAAAGCGGGAATTGATGTCACTATTATTTCTGGAGAAAAAGAAGCAGAGTTGATCTTTCACGGAGTGAAAGCAGCGATGGAATTAGGGAAGGAAAACTCCCTGGTCATGGATATCGGAGGAGGCAGTGTCGAATTTATTATTGGCAACGAAGATACTATTCTGTGGAAAGAAAGTTTTGAGATTGGCGCGCAACGTCTGTTGGAGCGATTCCAGCAACATGATCCAATACAGGAACAGGAAATACATTCGCTGGAAGATTACTTTCAAGAAAAGCTTGCCTCTCTATTTACAGCCATTCACATGCACAAGCCTTCTACACTCATTGGATCTTCTGGCACCTTCGATACCTTAAGTGACATCTATTGTAGCAAGCACGATCTCTTCAAGCGTTCGGAAGATGCTGAAACCCCTTTAACCCTTCAGGGATTCTACGAAATCTATGAAGAACTTCTCTTTAAGAACAGAGAAGAAAGAATGATGATTCCCGGCATGATTGAAATGCGGGTAGACATGATCGTGGTTGCCTGTTGCCTGATTAATTTCTTACTTGGTCGGTATGCCTTTGAAAACATTCGCGTTTCAACATATGCGCTCAAAGAGGGAATTCTTGAATCTTTGAAACTAAAAGAGCCAGCGACAAATCACTGACTCTTCTAGTAATCTTGGTCAATACTCCTCTATCACTCCATCCCGTTCAGTTGCTTATCCTTGGGATATTTCACTTCGTACTTAAACTGTACCTTCTTTGTCTCAGCGGGTTGCAGGTTAATTTCCCAGCTAAGTTTGCCCGTAGCTTTATTATAACGTGCCCCACCCACATCGTTTACCGTAACCTCAATCTGGTTATTGGATGAAACCGGAACCTGATCTTCCACCACTAGCTTAATAGCCTCAGCTTTTGTATTTCGAATTGAAATCTCAAAGGCATAACTATCCTTCTGACTTCCTCCGATCGCTTTCTTACTGCTGAAGTTCTTCAACTTTTCGCGCTTCACCACTACACGCTTGTCGCGACCCAAAGAAACAGTTAAAGTATCTTTAATATTGTTGGGATCAATATAGGTTGTGCTCACGAAAGTGCCTTCAAAGAATATGTTAGCCTCACCAGGTAAGAGGCTGAACTCCTCCCAACCAACCGCCTTGGCAATCAGGAAGGCATCCTTATCTAATTTAGGAGTTACAGAGTAAAGGTATTCTGCCTTCATTTCATGATTGCGAATATCCACCAGCGTAGGTTTATTCGCAGAAGAAACCGTGTACGGTAGACCAATGGAAAATTCAGTGTTAAGTGATGTCTGGATCGTACTGGTGTAATCTGCTGAAGTCTGTACCACCTCTTGCAGCATCGAAGCATCTTCCATTCTTTCTGCTGCCGCTGGAGCTGACATGGACTTTTTCGCTGCGCCTCTGTTATTTTCATAACTGCGATAGGCAATTGGTTGATAAAAATCTAACATCCATGTATACAATTCTGGTTTCAAGCCTCCTTCATTCGGATTAGCCGTACTCAATGTCAGCTTTACATTATTCCACTCTTCACCGGTACTCTGGAAAACATTTGCTTTGTAGTTTAACTGAATGGGGCTTTTGGTATTGGTAGCTCTCAAATCATAAACAGGTTGCCAACCGGCATTGGCCACTACATAGTTTACCTCCAACTCAACAGGGGTCGCAGTTTCTGCCGAAAGGGCTACTACTATTTCGCTGGTGTTGCGGCTATATAATTCATTCTGTTCGTTAAACTGGCGCTGAGTTTGAGCTAATCTTTCATTGAGCTTCTTAATTTTCTCATCCAGCTTCATACGAGAGTTCACAATATCTGTTAAACGTACTCTGTAAAAATCGGCCATAGCCTTTAACTCAGCAGCAGTCAGATTACTTTGGGTGCCTCCAATTTTCTGATTGCTGATCAGCATTTGCTCCTCTTTGTTTAAAATCTCCCTCTGGCTTTGTTCCAACATCACCTGACGTTGTAAGAGATCAACAGAATCTTTCAAGCTTCGAAGTTTAGAAGGCATAGTAAACTCATTTAAAAAATTCTGGCGATGAGAAATTCCTTCTATCACTACCTTCCCTTTCCCCGAAACTTGAATCGATTGTTGATCGAGTAGAGAAGTGATGCCGGAAAGCACCAAGGTACTTCTACCACTATTCACTTTGGATTTAACCAAACGCGTTACCTGGGCCTTATTAAGGAAAACGGTAACATCAGTAATTTTACTTTCAACCCGTTGCTCTTCTTGCGCAAAGGCAATAGAGATGATCATTGAAAAAATGATTAGGATGGATATGCTCTTTTTCATATTCTGAAATTTACTAAGAAGATGCCACTAGCCTGCCAATTCCATACCAAGCTTCCTAAATATTTATTCCATCCTATCTTTGTGCCATGAAAGACGCTGTATATCCTGTAGATCAACTTCGATCCTTTGCCTTATCTGTTTTCCAAAAAATAGGGTGTCCCCCAGCAGATGCATTGCTGGCTACTAATGTGTTGCTAAGTGCTGATCTGCGAGGCATTGATTCGCATGGATTAGCCCGTCTTTCAGGCTATGTGCGCTTATGGGAGGCTAAACGTATTAACGCAACCCCAAGCATAAAAACAGTGTACGAAACACCCAGCACTGCGGTGGTAGATGGAGATGGTGGTTTGGGTTTAGTCGTAGCCCCTAAAGCCATGGAGGTTGCCATTGCCAAAGCCAAGCAGGTTGGAACAGGTTGGGTCTCTGTCAAAAACTCCAATCACTTTGGCATTGCAGGCTACCATGCCATGATGGCCCTGGAACACGACATGATTGGTATTACGATGACCAACGCTAGTCCTTTGGTAGCTCCCACTTTTTCGATTGAACGCATGCTGGGTACCAATCCAATAGCAGTAGCCATACCCGCTAAAGAACAACCTGCATTTGTTGCCGACTTAGCAACCACCACCGCTGCCAACGGAAAACTTGAAATATTGCAACGCAAAAATAAATTGGCCCCTACGGGATGGATTCAAGACAAGAGTGGAAATAGTTCCACGAATCCACATGAATTGAAAGATGGTGGTGCCTTGATACCTCTGGGCAGCGATTACGAACACGGTAGTCACAAAGGCTATGCTTTAGGATCTGTTGTTGATATTTTTTCAGCGGTACTATCCGGTGCGAATTACGGACCATGGGTTCCTCCCTTTGTTGCCTTCCTACAGCCACCCTCTGATCCTGTTGGGCAGGGTATTGGTCACTTCTTTGGGGCCATGCGTGTAGATGCTTTCCGATCAGCGGATGAATTTAAAGCACACATGGACAATTGGATTACGCGCTTTAGAAATGCAAAACCTATTGAAGGAAAAGAGCGCGTTTTAATTCCTGGCGATCCAGAGCGTGAGATGCACAAAATCAGGATGGAAGAAGGAATACCCCTCAATGGAAAGGTGGTAGAGGATCTACAAATGCTTGCGCAAAAATTCTTGATTCAGTTTTAGAATCCAGCAGTAACCCCTGCACGAAGAACCAGCGGTCCATCATAGGGTTGAAAGTCGTTAGGGGAACTTGGATTGCGATAGGAGAAGTTGTAAAGCGCTATCGCAAAGAAGCCCGCATTTCTACCCAATGGTTGAAAGAAGCCTCCGCCAACTAAAAAACTATTAAAGGATTTTCGCACGCTCTCACTCGCTGAGACAGGATATTCGTAATTCAGGAATTCGTATTCGGTATGTAAGAAGAGGGTCTTGTAAAAATTGAAACGCAGAAAGGGTGCAGCACCGTAATCGTTAGTAGCTATTTTAGGGGTAACGTACTTGTAGTTTGTGTATCGATACGTGAGGCTAAGGCCAGATGCTAATTTAGGAGTTAGTCTATAGCCGATAAGCGGGGAAACAGCGATGTAATCTACATCGCCTGCAAACCTAATCCCCAATCCTCCCCCGGTAAAAATTCTTTCCTTCCAAGGAGCCTTTTCATCCATTTCACTATCGCCCCATTGCGCCAAAGCAGCTGTGCTCATTAGCAAAAGGCCGATAATAAAACCTCTTTTCATATCACTCTTCAACGATTAAAAAGATCTCTTCGGTGTCCTTTTTCATCAAATATTTCTCGCGGGCAAACTTTTCAAGGGATTCACGTTCACCAAAAAGCTCG
>LNEN01000297.1 GCA_001464155.1 Cytophagales bacterium Ga0077538
TCCAAAAGGGTCATCCACACAAGGAAGAAAACGATCCCAACAACATAAAAGTTGCGAAAAACGGGGGGCAATCTCTTGATCATAGCTTAAAAAATGTAATCGAAGATAGTAAAAAAAGTTAATAGTTATCAGTTATCCATGAATAGCAAGGTTCGCCACTACTAACAGATAACTGATAACAACTAACGCTTTAGAACTTCAATCCAGGGAAATAGGCTGTCTCTCCCAATTCCTCTTCAATACGAATCAATTGATTGTACTTGGCCATACGGTCAGAACGTGAAGCTGAACCTGTTTTGATTTGACCCGTATTTAGCGCTACTGCCAGGTCAGCAATCGTGTTGTCTTCAGTCTCACCGGAGCGATGACTCATAATGCTCTTGTACGAATTGCGCTTCGCCAGATTTACCGCATCAATAGTTTCAGTCAATGTTCCAATCTGGTTTACTTTCACCAAAATAGAGTTCGCTACATTCGTATCAATCCCCTGTTGCAGACGCTTCACGTTTGTTACAAACAAATCATCGCCTACTAACTGAACCTTCTCTCCAACTTTGTTGGTCAATTTTTTCCAACCATCCCAATCATCTTCTGCCATACCATCTTCAATGGAAATGATCGGGTACTTCTTCACCCACTTAGCCCAGTACTCCACCATTTCCTCAGACTTTAATTTCTTACCGTCTGATTTATGGAAGGTGTATGTTTTTGTTTTGGCATCATAGAATTCAGATACGGCCGCATCCATAGCAATGAAAATATCAACCCCTGGTTTGAAACCCGCCTTCTCAATAGCTTTGATGACAATTTCAATTGCCTCCTCATTAGACTTGATGTTGGGTGCAAAACCACCTTCGTCTCCTACGTTGGTAGAAAGACCTTTGTCATGCAATACCTTCTTCAAGGTGTGGAATACTTCCGTTCCCATGCGCAAGGCATCAGAGAAAGTGTCAGCCTTTACAGGCATCACCATAAACTCCTGAAAATCGATGGAGTTATCGGCATGGCTTCCACCATTCAAAATATTCATCATCGGCACCGGAAGTGTATTAGCACTTACACCACCGATATAGCGATATAGGGACATACCGGATTCCATGGCAGCAGCCTTCGCGATAGCCATCGATGTTCCCAGAATAGCGTTAGCACCAAGCTTTGCTTTGTTAGGTGTACCGTCCAACTCAATCATGATCTTATCAATCAGATTTTGCTCGTAGGCAGGAAAGCCAACAATGGCCTCCGCAATTTTAGTGTTTACATTGTTAACAGCTTTCAACACGCCCTTGCCCATATACTTCTTCTTGTCTCCATCGCGAAGTTCTACTGCTTCGTGGGTACCTGTAGAAGCTCCAGACGGAACGGCCGCACGACCAAAGGCTCCGCCAGAGGTCATTACTTCTACTTCAACTGTTGGGTTGCCACGACTGTCTAAAATCTGGCGAGCGTGTATACTTTCTATTAAGCTCATGTCAATTCGTTTTTCGTTTAACTAATTACTGTGGGTTGTTATGCTGTTTGAAAATTTTTAGCGTTGATCATTTCAATAAACTGATCGAAGAGGTAAGCTGAATCATGTGGACCCGGAGAAGCCTCTGGGTGATATTGAACACTAAATGCCTTCTTATCCTTTAAGCGTATTCCCATGATTGTATTGTCATTCAAGTGGAGGTGCGTTACTTCCACAGAAGGATTTTGATCGATACCCTTTTCACTGATGGCAAAGCCATGATTTTGAGAGGTCATTTCACCCTTGCCCGACAAGAGATTTTTGACCGGGTGGTTAAGACCGCGATGACCGTGATGCATTTTATAAGTAGACAAGCCTGAAGCAAGTCCCAGAATTTGATGCCCAAGACAAATACCAAACAAAGGCTTGTTGGAAGCTAATATCTCTTTTACTGTTTTAACAGCATAGTCCATTACTGCAGGATCGCCAGGACCGTTAGAAATAAAATAACCATCCGGGTTCCACTTCGCCATTTCCGCAAAAGTAGTTTTAGCTGGAAATACTTTGCAGTAACATCCTCGCTTGGAAAGATTACGCAGGATGTTTTTCTTAATACCCAAATCCAGTACCGCTACCTTGATCGGTGCGTTCTCATCTCCAAAAAAGTATGTCTCTTTCGTAGAAACAACAGAAGAGAGCTCAAGACCCGCCATTGAAGGGACTTGCTTAATGCGCTCCTTCATTTGCTCTGGTGTAAGCTCTGAGGAAATTAAAGCATTCATGGCACCTTTGCTTCGGATGTACCGAACTAGCATACGGGTGTCTAAACCCGCGATGGCCACCACACCATTTTTTTCAAAGTATTCTTGCAGACTTTGATTCGTTACTTTTCTGCTGTGCTCTTCAGAGAAGGCGTTGATGACAACCCCCGCTACTTGTGTGTGATTAGACTCCTGTTCCTCATCAATAGTACCATAGTTACCGATGTGCGAAGCAGTGTTCACTACAATTTGACCGGCATACGAAGGATCTGTATAAATTTCCTGATAGCCCGTCATCCCTGTGTTGAAGCAGATTTCTCCTCCGCTGGTGCCAATCTTACCGACTGCGATACCTTCAATCAAGAAGCCATCTTCCAGTAATAAATATGCTTTCTTTTCTATGGTCATTTCCTTATCGATTAAACAAAAATAGGTTTATCACGCCAATCCCCCGAAGGAAATTGACAATTGTACTCCATAAACTTCCGCACTCGTTTGAACAGCCAAAAAACAAAAAAGGGACTGAGGTTACCCTCAATCCCTTTTTATGAATTTGTATAGTCTTCACTCTTATTCTTCGCCTTCCTTCTTGTCAGCTTTCTTTGCCGCCTTCTTAGGCTTCTCTTCTGCTACTGCGGTAGTGTCTTCAGCACCTTTGGCCTTAGAACGACCTCTGCGAGTCTTTGCCTTCTTCTCTGCGCCATCCTTCGTGTAGAGTGTGTTGAAATCAACTAACTCCATCAAGCAGGTTTCTGCGTTATCACCAATACGAGTATCGCTCATTTTGATGATGCGGGTGTACCCACCTGGACGGTCTGCAATCTTAGCGGCTACTTCACCGAAAAGCTCTTTTACAGACTCCTTGTTGCCAAGGTAAGAGAATACTGTTCTGCGAGAATGTGTTGTATCATTCTTAGCTTTTGTAAGCAAAGGCTCCACATACTTTCTCAACGCCTTAGCTTTTGCTACGGTAGTGGTGATACGCTTGTTAATGATTAAAGAAGATGCCATGTTCGACAATAATGCCGCGCGGTGGCTATGCTTTCTTCCAAGGTGATTTATTTTCTTGCCGTGTCTCATGATCGCAAAATTCTCTTAGTCTTCGTCCAATTTATATTTGCTAAGATCCATACCGAATGTGAGGTTCTTATCAGCTACCAGCTGCTCTAATTCGGCCAATGACTTCTTACCAAAGTTTCTAAATTTCATCATGTCAGAAATTTCCAATTGCACCAGCTCACCCAATGTTTTCACATCAGCAGCCTTTAAGCAATTGTATGCGCGTACAGAAAGATCCAGGTCGTGAAGACCAGTCTTCAATAACTTACGCATGTGAAGCATTGCTTCATCCACAACTTCTTCCTCTGCATTCTTGCCAGTCTCTTGTTCGATAGGCTTATCAGAGAACAGACGGAAATGTTGAATCAAAATATGAGCAGCACCTTCCAACGCCTTTTCAGGGTGGATAGAACCGTCCGTTTGAATTTCAATGACCAGTTTTTCGTAGTCAGTCTTTTGCTCAACGCGAGTGTTCTCTACGCTGAACTTTACATTCTTCACAGGGGTGAAGATGGCATCGATAGGAATGAATCCGAAAACTTGCTCGTTTGGCTTGTTTTCTTCTGCAGGCAAGTAGCCTCTTCCTTTCTCAACAGTCAACTCAATCTCAATGTTGGTTGACTCATCGAGGTTACAGATTACGTGTTCAGGATTTAAGATTTCAAAAGCAGAAGTAAACTTAGCGATATCGCCAGCCTTCAATTGCTTTTGCTTCTTAGCACTTACGGTAATCTTTGTATCGTTCGTATCGCTCACCTTGCGGAAGCGAACCATCTTCAAATTCAAGATAATTTCTGCAACATCTTCTACTACACCATCAATGGTAGAGAACTCGTGCAACACTCCAGGAATCTTAACACCTGTAATGGCATAACCCTCTAAAGAAGATAAAAGAATTCTTCTGAGAGCGTTACCCATTGTAACACCATATCCTTTTTCCAGAGGCTTGAAGGTAAAGGTACCGTGAAAATCATCGGCCTTTTCCATTACAACCTTCTCCGGCATTTGAAACGCAAGTATTGACATAGTCAGGTTCTTTTTCGTTAGGAATTACTTAGAGTACAATTCAACGATCAACTGCTCGTTGATATTTTCTGGAATATCAGAACGCAAGGGGATATGCAACAACTTTCCAACCATCTCAGATCCGTTCCACTCTAACCAAGAGTACTTCTTAGCAGATTGTAACGAAAGGCTGTTGGTGATTGATTCCAGGGATTGAGAACGCTCGCGTACACCGATTGTTTCACCTGACTTTAGTGTAAAAGATGGGATGTTTACGATCTCACCATTTACAGTAATGTGTTTGTGAATAACCAACTGACGTGCTGCTCTTCTGGTTGGGGCAATACCCAAGCGATATACAGTGTTGTCCAATCTCGATTCGAGCAATTGCAACAATACTTCACCGGTAACGCCCTTCTTACGAGATGCCTTATCGAACATCTTAGCAAACTGACGCTCTAATAAACCGTAAATGTATTTTGCCTTTTGCTTCTCAGCCAACTGCGTAGCATATTCAGAAACTTTACGCTTCTTGGTTTTGCCGTGCATGCCGGGAGGATAGTTCTTCTTTTGAAGCGCCTTGTTCTCACCCATGATAGGTTCGTTGAAGCGTCTTGAGATTCTTACTTTTGGCCCTGTATATCTTGCCATGTTCTTATAATTTCAAATTCACTAATTCAAATTCAAATTCCTGTGCTGCAGATTACACTCTGCGGGCTTTCGGAGGACGGCAACCGTTGTGCGGAAGCGGAGTCATATCCTTAATCGCTGTGATTTCAATGCCTGCGATTTGGATGGTACGAATCGCAGACTCGCGACCAGCACCTGGACCTTTCACAAACACTTCAACCTTGCGCAAGCCTAATTCAAAGGCCTTCGTAGCACAATCCTGAGCTGCCATCTGAGCCGCATAAGGAGTGTTCTTCTTGGAGCCTTTGAAGCCCATCTTACCGGCAGATGACCATGTGATCACCTGTCCTGTAGAATTCGTCATCGCTACAATGATGTTGTTGAACGTAGCGCGGATATGTGCTTGGCCTACAGCCTCCACATTCACTACACGCTTCTTCGATTTATCTTTTTTCTTCTCAGCAGTCGCCATTATTGAAAAGTGTTTATATCAATTAACCTTTCGTTGCTTTCTTCTTGTTCGCTACCGTCTTACGCTTACCCTTACGAGTACGGGCGTTATTCTTAGTAGTTTGTCCACGCACAGGAAGACCTTTGCGGTGACGGAGACCACGGTAACAACCGATGTCCATCAAACGCTTAATGCTTAACTGCACTTCTGAGCGTAGCATACCTTCTACTTTGAACTGCTCAGAGATGATACCACGAATCGCGTTTGCTTCATCATCGTTCCACTCTTTAGCCTTCTTGTCGAAGTTAATGCCAGCCTGTGTTAGGATGCTTTGCGCTCTTCTTCTGCCAATACCATAAATGTAGGTAAGGGCAATTTCGCCACGCTTGTTATCCGGAATATCGACACCTTGTATCCTTGCCATGTCTTTATATTAATTCGTTGTTCGTTCTTCGTTGTTCGTTATCAATTAGCCCTGTCTCTGCTTGAAACGAGGATTCTTCTTGTTAATGACATACAACTTGCCTTTGCGTCTGATAATCTTGCAATCAGCACTACGCTTTTTTATGGATGCTTTTACTTTCATCGCTATAACAGTTACTTGTATCTAAATACAATTCTTCCTTTTGTTAAATCATAAGGCGACATTTCTAATCTCACCTTATCACCTGGTAAGATACGGATGTAATTCATACGCATCTTTCCAGAAATATGGGCCAATACTTCGTGCCCGTTTTCTAACTGTACTCTAAACATGGCATTTGACAATGCTTCTGTTATGGTACCGTCTTGTTCTATTGACTTTTGCTTCGCCACTTATAGCTATAATTTTCTTCTATATATTGGTGCGTTGTCAATATCTCCGTGCTATTCTCCCCTACCGCAACCATGTGCTCAAAATGCGCAGAAGCCTTTCTATCGGCTGTGCGGATGGTCCAACCATCTTTTTCTTGCACCACATTCCGTGTACCTCGGTTGATCATCGGTTCTATTGCGAAGACCATCCCCGGCACCAACTTCACGCCTTTTCCTTTTTTACCATAATTCGGTACTTCCGGATCTTCATGAAGCTGTTTCCCTACACCATGCCCTACTAACTCTCTCACCACCCCGTAACCAAAGCTCTCTACGTAGCTTTGAATGGCGTTTCCAACATCTCCTATTCTGTTACCAGACTTTGCACTGGCAATGCCAAGCATCAGAGATTCGTAGGTTCTTTCCAGCAGAAGAATATCTTCTTTCGAAGCCCCTTCTAATGGATAGGTATAGGCTGAGTCACTGTGGAAACCTTTAAAGTAAACTCCACAGTCTACTGAGATTATATCTCCATCCTTGAGTTCGTAGTTACTTGGAAAACCATGCACTACTACCTCATTCACTGAAATACAAAGAGAAGCAGGAAAACTACCGTTATAATTCTTGAACGATGGTATTCCACCATTGTCTCGAATGTATTGCTCGGCAATTCTATCGAGCTCGATGGTTTTTACACCAGCCTTCACTCGCTTGGCAACTTCACCGTGAGCTTTTCCCAATATTTGGGCGCTTTCGCGGATAATTGCAATCTCCTCTTCAGTCTTTAAGTGAACCATTCAGCACTTAAGCTGCAACAAATTGAGAACGTCCCTTTACTCTGCCAGACTTCATCATGCCTTCGTAATGACGCATGAGCAAGTAACTTTCGATTTGCTGAAGCGTGTCAAGCACTACGCCAACCAGAATCAGCAACGAAGTTCCTCCAAAGAACTGGGCAAAATTTTGTCCAACACCGGCTATGACTGCAAAGGCAGGCATAATCGCTATCAACACCAGGAATATTGCACCTGGCAATGTTATACGTGACAACACTGTATCTATGAAATCAGCTGTTTGTTTACCTGGTTTTACACCTGGTACAAAACCACCGTTTCTTTTCAAATTATCTGCTATGTCGTTTGAGTTGATGGTAATCGCTGTGTAGAAGAAGGTGAAAACCAAGATCAACAAACCAAACACTAAGTTGTATTGCCATGAAGTGAAGTCAGAGAAGGTAGAACCTAAATAAGCACCAGCTTCTGTATCTCTCCAAATACCACCAATCAAGGCAGGAATAAACATCAACGCTTGAGCAAAGATGATTGGCATTACACCCGCTGAGTTCATCTTCAAAGGAATGAAATCACGCTTTCCACCGTACAACTTATTACCCACTACCTGCTTTGCATACTGAATGGGAATTCTGCGAGTTGCTTGCGTAATCAGGATCACTCCCATCACCACTGCAAACAAGGCCAGCAATTCAACTATGAAGATGATCGCACCACTCATTCCACGGTTGTTAACCGCTTCATCGATAATTGAACCAGGGAAACGAGATACGATACCGATCATGATCAACATGGAGATACCGTTACCAATACCCTTGTCCGTAATTCTTTCACCCAACCACATACAGAACATGGTACCGGCAATGAGAATAGTAATAGATGAGAAGTAGAAGAAGAAGCTTGGATTGATGATGGCGTCCGTTAATGTGCCACGGATGTAACCGTAAGACTGGAAACCTGTGATCACAATCGTCAATACACGTGTAATTTGATTCAAACGCTTTCTGCCAGAATCACCTTCCTTCTGCATCTTTTGGAAGTAAGGAGCCGCAATTGTTAATAACTGAACAACAATTGACGCTGAGATGTAGGGCATAATACCCAAAGCAAAAATAGAGGCACGGCTAAAGGAACCACCTAAGAACGTGTTCAACAAGGCAAGAATACCTTCCTGAGGTGCTCCTGCTAATGCATTGGGATCAATACCTGGCAACACAATAAATGAACCCAATCTGAAGATGATCAGGAAACCCATTGTGTTCAGGATGCGCACGCGCAGGTCCTCAATGGAAAAAATGTTCTTTATGGTCTCAAAAAAGCGCTTCATTACTTAACAGTTGTAACAGTTCCACCTACTTTCTCAATCGCCTTTACAGCGCCATCAGAAAAAGCATGAGCTTGAACATTCACTTTAGATTTTACTTCGCCACGGCCCAACACTTTAACTTTATCTTTCTTGTTGATGATACCGTTGGTAATCATCATTTCAAGTGTCAAATCAGTTGATTTTGCTTTCGCAGCAAGATCTTCCAACACATCAAGGTTTACAGCCTTGAACGTGATTTTATTAAGAGGAGTGAAACCAAACTTAGGTACACGTCTTACCAAAGGCATCTGACCACCTTCGAAACCTGGCTTACGTGAGTAACCAGAACGTGACTTTGCACCTTTATGACCACGACCTGCGGTGCTACCACCCGATCCTTGACCACGGCCTAATCTTTTGTTAGTCTTGGTTGATCCTTCTGCTGGTTTTAGGGTATGTAATTTCATTACTTAACTTCTTTAACAGTGATCAAATGATTTACTTTTCTGATCATACCAGCAATCTGCGGAGTGTTCTCGTGGATCACCGTCTTATTCATTTTACCCAAGCCTAAGGCTTGCATCGTCAGCTGCTGTGTGTATGGGCGCTTAATGATGCTGCGGGTTTGTTGTATCTGTACTTTCGCCATGATCGTCTGCGATTAGCCGTTGAAAACTTTAGATAAAGATACGCCTCTGTTTCTCGCTATAGAGAACGGATCGCGCATGCTTGTCAATGCCTTGAAAGTAGCCTTTACCACGTTGTGTGGGTTAGACGAACCTTTAGACTTTGCCAATACGTTGTGAACACCGGCACTTTCCAATACAGCACGCATCGCACCACCGGCAATTACACCTGTACCAGGAGAAGCTGGCTTCAACAACACGAAACCACCACCGAATTTTCCGATGGACTCATGTGGTACAGTTCCTTTGATTACTGGAACTTTTACCAAATGCTTCTTAGCATCGTCAATACCTTTAGAGATGGCATCTGTTACTTCGTTTGCTTTTCCTAAACCGTAGCCTACTACACCGTTTCCGTCACCTACTACTACGATAGCCGCGAAGCTGAATCTGCGTCCACCTTTTACTACTTTCGCTACACGCTGAATGGCTACGACCTTTTCTTTAAGATCGATCTCACTTGCCTTTACTGCGCTTATGTTGCTTGCCGACATATTCGTTGTTTAGAATTTTAAACCACCCTCGCGGGCTCCTTCTGCAAATGCTTTAATTTTTCCATGGTACAGGTAGCCATTACGATCAAATACGATCTCCTTTACACCTGCTGCAACGGCTTTCTCGGCAATTTTCTTACCAGCGCCTTTGCAATTTTCCATGCTGTTGGTTGCTTTCTCACCCAATTCACGAGTGGTTACAGCGACCAGGGTTACACCCTTTATATCGTCAATCAACTGAGCAGAAACAGCGGTATTGCTTCTGAATACAGAAAGTCTTGGACGTTCTGCTGTTCCGGAAATCTTCTTCCGAACACTCAATTTGATTCTTTCTCTTCTTCCTAATTTGCCTGCCATAGTTTTAGTCTTTACTAGCTATGATGCTTTATTATTTAGCAGCAGCCTTACCAGCCTTTCTGCGTACATACTCACCTGTGAAGCGAACACCTTTACCTTTGTAAGGTTCTGTCTTACGCAAGGATTTCAATTTAGCGGCTATCTGTCCAAGCAATTGCTTATCAGTACCTTCCAAAATAATGGTAGGGTTCTGACCTTTTTCCTGAACAGCCTGTACCTTCACTTCTGAAGGAACCGCTAAAAAGATATTGTGTGAGTAGCCAAGGCTAAGCTCCAATACATTGGATTGCGCTGTTGCCTTATAACCTACACCTACTAATTCTAATTGATGCTTATATCCTTTTGACACACCTTCTACCATGTTGGCAATAAGGGCACGGTACAATCCGTGTAAAGCCTTATGGCGCTTCTGGTCAGACGGACGAACAACAGTAACTTCGTTATTCGCTTGTGTTACCTTAAAGTCAGGATCGATGGCCTGGTGAAGCTCACCCTTAGGGCCCTTCACACTAACTTTATCCTTTCCAGTCGTAATCGTTACGCCTGCAGGAACTGAAACTGGTTTTAAACCTATTCGTGACATGCTCGTAGTCGATTAATAAACGTAACACAAAACTTCACCACCTACTTTATGCTTACGTGCCTCCTTGTCGGTCATTACACCGCGAGAGGTAGACACGATGGCAACACCCAGGCCGTTCAATACGCGTGGCATAGAAGCCACGTCTGCGTACTGGCGCAAACCGGGGGTAGACACTCTCTCTAAATGAGAGATGGCATTCTCCTTTGTTTCAGGATTGTACTTCAAAGCGATTTTAATTACGCCTTGTACATTTTTCCCGTCCTCAAACTTGTAGTTGAGGATGTAACCCTTGTCGAACAACACCTTGGTGATCTCCTTCTTAAGGTTGCTAGCGGGTATCTCCAACACTTTGTGGTTGGCTTTGATCGCGTTACGCAACCGGGTTAAATAATCTGCTATTGGGTCCGTCATTATTTCTCCAATTTTTCGCTAAAAAAGCAAGCCCGTCTTAAAACCGGGCTGCAAAGATATTGAACATTTTTTAATATTCAAACTGTTATCTGGTTTCGAATTCAATCGACCTGGATACTCAGCAGCAATAAGTTTTTTAGGCTATTACCAGCTCGCCTTGGTTACACCCGGGATTTTCCCGTCTGAAGCCATTTGGCGGAATTGATTACGGCAAATGCCGAATTTACCCATATATCCTTTGGGACGACCAGTAAGCTTGCAGCGGTTCTTTAATCGAACCGGGCTTGCATTACGAGGTAATTTATCCAAAGCAACATAGTCGCCTGCCTCTTTTAGAGCCTTGCGCTTAGCTGCATACACTGCTACTAAGTGCTCTCTCTTGGTTTGTCTTGCGATTACAGATGTTTTCGCCATACTAGTTCGTAGTTTTAGTTGCAAACGGCATTCCGAATGCTTTTAACAATTCAAAACTTTCCTCATCGGTCTTGGCGTTCGTAACGAACGTAATATCCATACCGCTGATTTTTGTTACTTTATCGATAGAGATTTCAGGGAAGATGATCTGCTCTTTTACACCTAAGGTGTAATTTCCACGACCATCAAAACCTTTAGCACTCACACCTTTGAAATCGCGAACGCGAGGTAGGGCAATGTTTACCAAACGATCCAAGAATTCGTACATACGGTCACCACGAAGGGTTACGCGTACACCGATCGGCTGATCTTCACGAAGTTTGAAGTTCGAGATCGCCTTCTTAGACTTAGTTGCTACTGCTTTCTGACCTGTAATGGTAGAGATTTCTTCCAGTGCTACATCGATCAATTTCTTGTCGGACACTGCTACACCCATACCCTTGTTGATACAGATCTTTTCTACTTTAGGAACCTCCATGATTGACTCATACTGAAATTTATCTTTCAGCGCAGTCATGATTTCCTTCTGATACTTCTGTTTTAATCGAGGCGTTGCCATTACTTAATGATTTCTCCTGTTTTCTTTGCAAAACGTTGCAAGTTTCCTTCTGCATCCTTCTTACGGCCTACGCGAGTAGGTTTACCGCTGGCAGGATCTACTACCATCAAGTTACTGATATGGATTGTACCCTCAGTTTTCTTGATACCACCCTCAGGCTTGCCGGCTGAAGGTTTTGTGTGCTTGGTTACAATAGCGATACCTTCCACGACAGCTCTGCTTTTGGCAGCCTGTACTTCCAACACCTTACCGCTTTTGCCTTTATCATCGCCAGCAATCACCTGTACGGTGTCACCTTTGCGGATGTTCAGCTTTTGCTGTTTGTTAAATTTTCTTTCCATGACTTACAACACTTCAGGTGCTAATGAAATGATTTTCATAAACTGCTTCTCGCGCAACTCACGTGCAACGGGACCGAAAATACGGGTTCCGCGTGGCTCGTCCTGAGCATTCAACAATACGGCAGCGTTATCTTCAAAACGGATATAAGAACCGTCTTTACGTCTGATTTCTTTTTTGGTGCGAACAATCACAGCCTTAGAAACAGTTCCTTTCTTAATCTGACTAGTAGGTGTAGCTGACTTAACAGTTACAACGATTTTATCGCCTACAGAAGCTGAACGTCTTTTAGTTCCACCAAGAACGTGAAAACATAAAACCTCTTTAGCGCCACTGTTATCGGCTACGGTTAATCTGGATTCGGTGCGTATCATGGTTACTTAGCTTTTTCTACGATTTCAACTAATCTCCAACGCTTGTCCTTGCTCAACGGACGAGTTTCCATGATGCGTACTGTATCACCGATACCAGCCTCATTTTTCTCATCGTGTGCTTTGAACTTGGTTGTCTTGTTCACGAATTTACCATAGATCGGGTGCTTCACCTTTCTGTCTACAGTTACGGTAATGGTCTTCTGCATTTTATTGCTGACTACCTTACCTACTCTTTCTTTTCTAAAATTCCTTTCTACTGCTGTTTCCATAGGAATTATGCTTGACGTTGCTTAGCCGTTAATTCTGTATTCAACCGGGCGATAAGGGCGCGGGTTTCGCGCAACTTCATCGGATTTTCGATGGCTGATACCTGGTGTGCAAACTGCAACTTGCGAAGGGCTTCCTTCTCACTTGCTAGTTTGTCGTTCAGCTCAGCTACGCTTAATGCTTTAATATCTGCGTTTTTCATTACTTAGCTATTTGTGCTTCTACGTAATCTCTTCTAACCGAGAAGGAAGTCTTCAAAGGAAGTTTACCTTCTGCCAGGCGCATCGCTTCTTTAGCTGTAGCGATATCTACGCCACCTGCTTCAAAAAGAATGGTACCTGGTTTTACTACTGCTACCCAATATTCGGGAGCTCCTTTACCCTTACCCATGCGGACTTCAGCAGGCTTACGAGTAATAGGCTTATCAGGGAAAATACGAATCCACACCTGACCTTCGCGCTTCATAGCACGGGTAACCGCAATACGAGCAGCTTCAAGCTGACGTGCTGTAATCCATCCTGGCTCAAGTGCTTTTAGGGCGAAAGAACCGAAAGCGATTGAGTGACCACGCGTGGCCAAACCCTTTACGCGTCCTTTCTGCATTTTTCTAAACTTGGTTCTTTTAGGCTGTAACATTATTCCTAAGCTTTACCTGTTCTTAATTAATTTTTAGGACCTCTTGGGCCACGGCTATCACCGCCACGAGCACCACCACGGTTGTCTCCGGGACGACCACCGCGATCGCCACCACGGGCACCTCCACGATTGTCGCTACGGCCACGGCCACCACGATCGCCTCCACGGCCTCCTCTGTCTCCACCACGCTCATTTCCACCCTGGCCGGCTGCTGCATTGGCTGCTGCGCCTACGTTAGGAGAAAGATCACGCTTACCATATACTTCACCTTTGAATACCCATACTTTGATACCGATTTTACCGTATACCGTTTGAGCTTCAGAGATTGCATAATCGATGTCTGCACGAAGTGTGTGCAAGGGAACGCGTCCGTCTTTGTACTGTTCGGTACGCGCCATATCAGAACCAGCCAAACGACCAGAAACCTTTATTTTGATACCTTCAGAACCTACACGCATGGCCGATGCAATTGCTTGCTTCATGGCACGCTTGTACGAAATACGCGCTTCTATTTGTTGAGCGATAGACTCACCTACCAATTTCGCATCTAATTCAGGACGCTTAATTTCGAAGATGTTGATTTGAACATCTTTACCAGTGATTTTCTTTAACTCTTCTTTGATCTTATCAACTTCCTGACCGCCTTTACCAATTACAACACCTGGACGAGCCGTGTGGATAGTAAGCGTAATGCGCTTTAAGGTTCTTTCAATCACAACTTTAGCGATGCCTCCCTTAGGGATACGTGCGCTTACATAGTTTCTGATTTTTTGATCCTCTACAAGTTTATCAGACAAGGTTTTGCCTCCGAACCAAGCGGAATCCCAACCACGTACGACACCTAATCGAAAACCTACCGGGTTAATTTTTTGTCCCATTCTTATTTCGTTTCAGCTGTTTGAACCTTGTTTTCATTTGCTAAGCTTCCCAATACCAGTGTTACATGGTTTGAACGCTTGCGAATTCTGTGACCACGTCCTTGTGGAGCGGGTCTCATTCTCTTTAACTGACGTCCACCGTCAACCCAGATTTCTTTTACATAAAGATCTGCGTCTTCAATTTTTGTCTCGTGGGTATTACCCCAGTTAGCGATAGCCGAAAGAAGAAGTTTCTCCAATTTCTCAGCACCGATTTTAGCTTCGAACTTCAAAATGTTCAACGCCTGATTTACGCGCTGACCTTTGATCAGGTCGGTTACTAATCTCATCTTACGCGGTGAGGAAGGCACGTTCTTCAGCTTTGCTACTACAGGACCTGTTTTTGCAGCTTCCTTTTTGGCATCGCGCTTCTGGCGCTTCACTACCGATCCTTTTAATTTTTTAGTTGTTGTCGCTTCCATGACTCACTAATCTTTACGGTTACCGGAATGTCCTTTGAATGTGCGGGTCGGAGCGAATTCGCCCAACTTATGACCCACCATGTTCTCTGTTACATACACGGGTATAAATTTATTTCCGTTATGCACTGCGAATGTGTGACCAATCAAATCAGGAAGAATGGTTGATCTTCTTGACCAAGTCTTGATCACTGATTTCTTACCGGACTTTTCCATAGTCTCTGCTTTTTTAGCGAGACGGAAATCGCAATAGGGTCCTTTTTTAATCGAGCGTCCCATTATTTCTTCCTTTTAGCTATGATTAGACGATCTGAATACTTCTTCGGGTGACGTGTTTTCTTACCCTTTGTGTACAAGCCATTACGTGAACGTGGGTGACCACCAGACGCACGACCTTCACCACCACCCATCGGGTGATCTACCGGGTTCATCGCTACCGCACGTGTGCGTGGACGAATACCTCTCCAACGGTTACGACCTGCTTTACCAACACTTTCGTTCATGTGGTCTGCATTCGAAGCTGCACCAACGGTTGCGATACAGGTATCCAACACATTGCGCATCTCACCAGAAGGCATCTTCAAGGCAGCGTAGCCGTTTTCACGAGCCAACAACTGAACAAAAGAACCTGCACTGCGAGCAATCGCTCCACCCTTCCCTGGTTTCATCTCCACGTTGTGGATGATCGTACCCAAAGGAATTTTTGAAAGAGGTAATGCATTACCCACTTCAGGGGCTACATCTGGACCAGACATTACTGTCTGACCAACTTTCATTCCTGCCGGAGATAGGATATATGCTTTCTCACCGTCAGCATAGAAAAGAAGAGCAATACGTGCTGTACGAGCAGGATCGTATTCAATTGACTTTACTACGGCAGGAACGCCAAACTTATTTCTCTTAAAATCGATTTCGCGAAGCTTTTGCTTGTGGCCTCCACCGATGTAACGCATGGTCATACGACCTTTGCTGTTTCTTCCTCCCGATTTCTTGATGGTCGTAACCAACGACTTCTCCGGAGTTGATGATGTAACATCATCAAATGAAGGAGCGAGTCTGTGTCGCGTACCTGGTGTAATCGGTCTTAGTTTCTTCAACGCCATAGTCTATATATTATACGTTGCTGTAAAAGTCTATTACTTCACCTGCAGCCAACGTTACGATGGCTTTCTTGTAATTAGGCTTGCGGCCGGCCAATACACCAGCTTTGGTGTAGCGTACCTTGAACTTACCCATTACCTTCATGGTGTTAACGCTCTTCACGTTTACTCCGTACTGTTTTTCAACAGCTCTCTTGATCTCTACCTTATTGGCATTTGTATCGACAATAAAGCCGTACTTGCCTTTTTCATTCATGGCAGAAACCTTCTCTGTTACTAATGGCTTCTTTAATACGCTCATGACTCTTTATTTAATAAGGTTATCACTTTATTGATAGAGCTTTCCACAAAGACAATGTTCTCAGCATTCATCACATCGTATGTGTTGATCTGATCTGCTGTAGTCACTTTCGTCTTCTGGATGTTGCGACCTGCCAAGATTACGTTTTTCACTACTTCAGGAAGAACAACCAATGTCTTCTTATCTGCTAATGAAAGTGCGCTCAGCATCTTGATGTACTGCTTTGTTTTCGCTTCAGCAAAGTTGAAGTCTTCCACAATCGCAATGGCATTGTCTTTTGCCTTATAAGACAGAGCTGATTTACGAGCTAAGTCTTTTACTTTCTTATTAAGCTTGAAAGAGTAGTCGCGGGGTTGAGGACCGAATACACGTCCACCACCTTTGAACTGAGGGTTTTTAATGTTACCCGCACGTGCACCGCCCGTACCTTTTTGCTTCTTTAATTTCTTGCTTGAACCAGAAATCTCGTTACGCTGCTTAGCCTTGTGAGTGCCCTGGCGCTGATTTGCCAAGAAGCTCTTTACGTCTAAATAGATGGCGTGGTCGTTCGGTTCTACACCAAACACGTCAGTCGATAAAGCTACTTTACGACCGGTGTTTTCTCCGCTATATTTTACAACTGATACGTCCATTATTTCTGCAGAATTACGGTTGCATTGATAGCTCCGGGAACAGAGCCGCTAACTACGATCAGGTTTTGCTCAGGCATAATCTTTACCACTTTCAGGTTAGAAACCTTTACGCGGTCAGAACCCATGCGGCCTGCTAAACGCTTACCTTTTGGTACACGTGAAGCAAATGATGCGTTACCCATAGAACCAGGTGCGCGTAAGCGGTTATGCTGACCGTGAGTTTGACCACCCACACCGGCAAAGTTGTGACGCTTTACAACACCTTGAAATCCTTTACCCTTTGATGTACCGACAGCGTCAATAAAGTCGCCTTCAACAAATACATCTTGAATTTTAATTTCTTTACCCAATTCGACTAATCCGTCAAACTCAGTATTGAAATCACGGAACTCGACTACATCTGATTTCGCTGTAGTGTTCGCTTTCTTGAAATGTCCTAGCAGAGGCTTGTTGGTGTTTTTTTCTTTCTTATCACCAAAGGCAAGCTGCACAGCCCTGTATCCATCAGACTCAACGTTTTTCACTTGAGTGACGATGCAAGGTCCGGCTTCGATAACGGTACAGGCAATGTTCTCACCCTCCGCACCGAAAATGCTGGTCATACCTACTTTTCTTCCAATAATACCAGGCATGATATTTTCCTTGTTTTGTTTAATTACTGGCTGCGATACGTTCGCAACCTTCCCCTTTTTATGCCTTTTCTGTGCGTTTTTGGCACACTGGGCGGAAAAAGGACTGCAAAGATAGGAACTAAAGTCTTGTAACCAATAGGGGGATCAAAAATTTCTGAAATACTGCGTTTTTGCCTCTTCTTGAAGGTCTTACTGAGGGAAAAGCGCTAACATTGCCCTGCACTACCAAAAATGGAAAAACGCACTTTTCAATACCCCCAGTGGCTTTTTTTGCTGATTTTGATGGGCAGTCTATTCCTGATCAACATCTCGTTGGGCAGTGTGTCGATTCCTCCCGGAGAAATCGTTCAAGCACTTATTGGACTTCCTTTAGAGAATGTCATTTGGCAGGATATCATCATTGACTTTCGCTTCACCAAAGCCCTCACCTGCATTTTGGCAGGCAGCGGCCCAGATATTTTGGGGCTAAGTTCCGGAGCCAGCTTACTGGTGTCCTTAGTGTTTATGGCTGGAATCAGCTCGTTTAGTTTATTATCTGAATCCTGGAGCTTAGCCCTAGCTGCCTGTACAGGCTCCTCCCTGATGTTGCTCCTGGTTTTAGCCATTGCTGGGAAAGTGAAGGACAACACATCCTTATTAATAGTGGGACTCATGATTGGCGCTGGTACAGCCTCTTTTGTTAGTGTACTCCAATTTATGAGTCGGGCGGAAGATCAACAGTATTACCTGATCTGGACATTCGGGAGTCTGGGAGGACTCAATTGGACTGAAATCGGCATATTGACGCTCGCCTTGCTGGTTGGGAGTGTCTTGCTTATTGTAAATGTAAAATCCCTGAATGCCTGGCTGTTGGGGGACAATTACTCACAGAGTTTGGGAATGAATCTAAAACGTAGCAGGCTCCTAATGATTCTGTCCACCAGCATACTCACGGGTGCGGTAACGGCTTTTTGCGGCCCAATTGCCTTTGTGGGCTTGGCCGTTCCACATTTAGTACGACTTCTTTTTAAAACATCAGACCATCGTCTTTTACTTCCGGCAGTGGCCATGGGCGGAGCCTCTCTACTCTTGTTTTGTGATTGCCTGGCACAAGTCCCTGGCTCTACCTACGTGTTACCCATCAATGCGGTAACGGCCTTGATCGGGGCGCCTCTAGTTGTTTGGATCATCTTAAAAGGAAAGAAAATCTATGCCTGAGGTGCTGCTCCATTTACAAGACTTACAAGTAGGCTACCCAAATGACGGCAAGGAGATCATGCTGTTTGAAAATCTGGATCTCGTATTAAAAGCCGGTGAACTGGTTTGCTTTATGGGACCGAATGGCGTGGGTAAATCTACGCTTATACGTACGATTGCAGGACTGCACAAGTCCCTCACCCCTATCCCCTCTCCCAAGGGAGAGGGAATGATAGACCCAAGAAAAATCTCAGTTGTGTTGACAGACCGCATCAACGCCATGAACATGAGCGTTCGCGACTTGGTGAGTTATGGACGCTACCCCTATTTAAATTGGAGTGCGAAACTCAGCGTAACAGATCTCTCTATTGTAGACGCAGCCCTTCGCACGTTACAACTCACCGAACTCGCCAATAAAAACATTAACGAACTCAGTGACGGACAATTGCAAATGGTGATGATTGCGCGCGCCCTCACACAAGACACGCCCGTTATCTTATTAGACGAACCTACCGCTCACCTGGATTTGAATAATCGTGTAGCCATCATGAATGTGTTGCGCAAACTTTCGCGCGAAACGCAGAAAGCTATTTTGGTTTCTACACACGAACTCGATTTGGCTTTACAGACTGCTGACCTTTTGTGGTTAGCCGATGGAAAGAAAATTCTCACCGGTGTTCCGGAAGATCTAGTATTGGATGGCTCTCTTGATCGCATTTTTCAATTCAAGGGTTTTGATTTAAAAACGGGCAAAGTTTTTCATGAGGCGCATCGTGGCGTAAAAGTGAAACTTATAGGCGAAGGCTACTCCTTCCTCTGGACTAAAAATGCGCTAGAGCGGTGTGGTTATGAAGTAACCAATCAGGGAGGTATTGAAATAGAAGTGCAGGAAGGAAAGGGTTGGAAAATGGGTAACACCAAAATCGAAACACTGGCCCGGCTTTTAGAGAACCTTCCGTAAAGTCATTCTTCGGGTAAGTGGAATTCCAGCTACCTCCTCCATTGAGAGAATGGATGCATTCCAATTCTTTCTATCTTTCTTCCTTATCCGATCTCGCATGCAACACGCAACGCAGCCCCTGCCTACTAAAAAAGCGCTTTGGTTTGTCATTACCGCCTCCTCGGTAGGCACACTCATCGAGTGGTATGACTTCTATATTTTTGGAAGTCTGGCCACCATTCTATCAGAACAGTTCTTCCCGAAGTCTAACCCAACTGCCGCAATTCTTTCAACACTTGCCTTCTTTGCCGCAGGTTTTGTGGTGCGTCCTTTTGGAGCCATCTTTTTTGGTCGTCTGGGCGATTTGATCGGAAGGAAGTACACCTTTCTTGTTACCCTCATACTCATGGGCGGCTCCACCTTTGCGATTGGTCTCGTTCCCCCCTACTCTTCCATCGGATTGTTTGCTCCTCTCTTAGTATTAATTTTTCGATTGATTCAAGGACTTGCTTTAGGAGGGGAATATGGTGGAGCGGCTACCTATGTAGCGGAGCATTCTCCTGTTGGTCAGCGTGGTTTTTACACAAGCTTTATCCAGACCACGGCTACCCTCGGACTTTTTGTTTCTATTGGTGTGATCATTGCCGTGCGTAGTTCGGTTGGCATTGAGGCATTCGCAGATTGGGGCTGGAGAATACCCTTCATTCTCTCTGCTGTATTGGTAATTGTCTCAGTGATCATTCGCATGCGCATGCAGGAGTCACCTTTGTTTACCAAAATCAAAGCGGAAGGAAAGATTTCTAAAAATCCTTTGAGAGAAAGTTTCGCAAAAAAGGAAAATCTAAAATTGGTACTCATCGCACTCTTTGGTGCCACAGCGGGACAAGGAGTGGTTTGGTACACAGGACAGTTCTATGCCATGACGTTTATTGAGACCACCTGTCATGTGGATTTTGTACAAACCAGAAATATCATTGCTGTGGCTTTGGTGTTGGGTACTCCCCTCTTCATCTACTTTGGCTGGCTCTCCGATAAAATCGGAAGGAAGATGATTATGATGGTGGGTATGTTGCTGGCGGTTCTGCTCTACCGACCGATCTACAAACAAATGTTTGCGCTTACCGATACTTCTCTCAAAACTGAACTCACAGAGAAGAGAACGGAAATACGAAGCACAAAAAATACATCAGACGGTACAGAAGTTATTATTCTCAATACAACTCATCACTATACCGATGGGACGCTTGTAGAGATTACCAAACAGGAGAACACAAATGCTTTACCAAAAACAAACATACTGCTAAGTGACATGGGCTTTTGGATGATGGTTCTTTATGTCTGGATACAAGTAGTGTTTGTAACGATGGTGTACGGACCCATTGCCGCTTTTCTGGTAGAACTTTTTCCTACACGCATTCGCTATACCTCCATGTCGCTTCCCTATCACATCGGCAATGGTGTGTTTGGAGGACTAACGCCCTTTATTGCGACCAGTTTGTTTATTGCTAGTCAGACAGATCTGAATCCAGCTGGCGATCCCATTGCTGGTTTGTGGTATCCCATTGGAGTCGCTGCTGTTTGCTTCATTATAGGAATGATCTTTCTAAACAATAAGAAAGAGGCCAATGAGGATTAGTAAAAAAAGAGACAGTCTCAAAAGTCTGAGCGTCATTTCGACCGAAGGGAGAAATCCCCCAAACTATGATTCTTCAAGCGGGGGATCGCCACGCTTCGCTCGCGATGACGTTCATAGTTGACTTTTGAGACAGCCTCTTTTGTTAGTCTTTCTAAAAGTGCTATCGAATTCTTTCCAATCCAAGTCCAGGGCTATCTGAACAGGACATCACTCCGTCTTTTAAGATAAAGCCACCCTTCACAATATCTTGCGCGAGGTCAAGGCTTCCATCCAGATCAATGTACTTTGTGTTAGAACAAGCAAAGGCGGTGTGCAAGGAAGCGCTGATACTTACCATACTTTCATCGTTGCAACCCCAGAATAAATCAACTCCAGCGTTGAGCGCGATGTCCGCAATCTTTAATCCCTGACTCGGGCCACCACACTTCATTATCTTAATATTGAAAATACCTGCTCCATAAGGAGGCTTCACCAATTCCAGTGCATCTTTCGAAGTAAGAAGTGATTCGTCTGCTGCTACAATCTTCTTGATTTCATCAGGCAAGCTCTTCATCTCTGCTACTGCTTTGGCAGGAAGCGGTTGCTCAATCAATTCAATGTTCAGGTGTTTGGTTTTGTTATAGAAGTCAATAGTTTGCTGAACAGAGTAACCTTGGTTGGCATCGATGCGAATTACAATGCTGTCACCAAAGCGCTCGCGCAATTTTACCATGCGCTCAATATCTTCCACAGGATCTTTGCCCAATTTTACTTTCAGTACCCGAAAACCCATTCCGAAAAATTCATCTGCCTCTGCCAAGGTCAGCTCCACATTCTTAATACCAATTGTATTAGAGGTAGGCATGGATTTAATTTTCTGACCGAAGTACTTTACAAGAGGTATACCTAAATATTTTGTGAAGGCATCGTGCAAGGCTATATCCAACGCTGCTCTGGCGGCAGGTGTTTTCGGGAACTTCGTCCACACTTCATAGGTAAGCTGATTAAGTTCTCGGACATCGCGTCCAATCAGGAAATCCAAATTCTTCACATCTAGCGCAGCCAGGGTATGACTCAGATGCTCACCGGTTACATATTCGCTTGGGTTACCCGAACCTAACCCTGTAATTCCATTTTCTAAGGTTATTTCTACAAAAGCATTTCGAACTTCATCGATGGTTTTGAAAGCGATGGTATAGGGACGTTGGTTGCCAAGATCAGCACTCCAAACCTGAATGTCTTTAATACGTGTGTTCATAAGGAAAAAGGATTGTGGTTTCGGATGTTGAACCTGGTAATGAGAATTTAAAAATTAGTGTGCTTTTGATTCTTTAATCATCTTTTCAAAAATGGGAACCAAACGCTCTAGTCCATCTTCTAAGGGAAGGATGGCTGGTATGCCCAATTCTGCCTCGTATTTCTTTGCCGCTTCTCGGGCCTCGGCTTCGGTCATCTTCATGCTGTTAATGGTAACGGCAACAGTGGGGGCACCATAAATCTTAATCAAATCGATTTCATCCTTTACTGAAGGGAGGTAAGCAGGATAAAACTCCAAATCTTTGAATTGCTTGCGTGCCGGATTGTGTTGCAACACGGCTGCTTCGGCAGCAGCAGAAACAATCCACTCAGAACCGGCAGGCCCACTGGGGTTGCGCAGCGAAGATTGTCCTTCAATAAAAATGATATCGGGTTTTTCTTCTTTATAACAGCTCCAGATGGCGTGCTCCATTTCGCCTGAAATAAAATCGTTCAGGGTAGAGTCGAATACAAAACCATACTTCGACCCCTGCATCCAACCGGTCTGGCCCGTGTAAATCATTTCGGCTTTATAACCCGCTTTGCGCATGGCTTCTACCAGAAAACGAGACGTAGTGCGTTTACCTAATGCACAGTCTGTTCCGAGTACAGCAATCTTAGGGCACTTTACTTCAGCAATTTTACCAGACCAGAAATGCAGGTCCTTAAATTTCTTTGGCTTGCGCACATCGATAATCTCCAGTCCGCGTTGCTTGGCGATGGCCGCCAGCTCTTCATTGTCAGACACATAATCGTGCAAACCGTTTACAATACTCAGATTGCTTTCCAGGGCTTCCTTAATCATGACGCGTAAGGTTTCAGGAATTACCCCGCCTTTCGTAGCCACACCAATCACACAATATTTGACAGGTTCTTTAAGAGTCTTCAATGCCTCCGCGATGGTGGCATACACGGGAATGTTTCTCTTTCTCTTATCCAAAATTTCACCAGCATCTGCTCCCGGAAATTTCTCGTCAATGATTGCCAATACATTAAAACGTTCAGTACCACGAATCAATCCGTGAGCCGTTTTGGCATTGCTGCTGGCTAAATAACCGCCCGTGATGACGATCGCATTACTCTTTTGCATAGTCGTTAGGAATCAATTGTTGGAATTGAGCTTGGCATCATACTCGAAGACAAACTCTGTAAGGTTTGGTTTTATTTTTCTTGGGCGGGTAAGTTCGTATTCATAGACCACATTGCCAAGGTTTTTTAAGAAAGGAAACCCAACAGTTTCATAATCATACTTACTATCATTAAAAATCCCGTCCTTATTCGACAGGATAACGGCCGAAATCATAAACTCAATACCTTTCTCAAAATCTACTACGTAAGCGTTGTCAATCAGATATCCATACGCATCACCCACTTTGTTAAAAATGCGAATGTTAGCCGGTATAGAGCCCTTGCCCCCAAACATAAAAAACTTACAATAAGCATCAGTGTAATAAGTTGTGTCTTGGTAATAGGGAGGATACTGTGTTTCTCGCGGCAACTGCGACATATACTTCAACACAAAGGCTCTGTCTTCATCGGTTATATCAAATCGTTGTGAAGAAGGAACCGTTTGTGGGAAGATAATTGTTCTCAATAGGCGCTGTTGCTCCTGGAGCGGGTAAAAGTTTTTATAGGTGAAATCAAATGGTTCATTGATTAAGGTGTCGTTTTTTAAAAACCCTTTCCCCTTCAAAATCTTTTCGGAGGCTTCATAGAGATTTTCATTTACTAACATCGGTTGCTCATAAACAGGCCCGTGCTTCTGAAAGAACGTCACTGCTTCTGTATGTGCATTCTCATCGCGCGAAAGCGGTCGCTCCAGACGATGCAGAATACGGGTTGAAGCAAAGCCCTTGTCACGTAATCGCTTATTAAAATCTGCTTGACCCAAGAATTCGTACAAGCGGTTATAGGCATCGTTATCACTTACCACCAAAATCTTTTTTGCATAATGAGCAACAGAGGCCAGGTTGTTTTCGGAGGTTGTATCTTTTTCTACAGAAAGCTGCCCTGCATACGCGCTGTCGTGCAACATGGGCGTATGTTTATCCAGGTGCTGAACGTTCAATTGTTTGAGTTTCTCCAACGACAAAAGAACCGCTGGCAATTTTACCGTAGAGGCCGGGTAGAAATAGCGAGAAGAGTCAAAGTTGAAATAGAAAGACTTGAATGAGGGGACATTGTTTTCATCTCGATTTATCTGAGTATAGATCAACTGTACCTCATAGAAGTCGGCACTATCCAATACCGTCTGAAACTGCTTGGGTTTGGAGCGCATCAAGTTCTCCACCAGGTTTGCATCTTCCTTAATAGAAGTACTACAGGCACCTAAAATGCCGCAAATACCTACCAAAATCAACCAATTCTTCATGCTGAAAAGATACTAAGGCTGGCCTGAATTTTGAGTATCTTCGGTAAAATTCAAGCTTATGAAAAACGTATTTCTCTCCCTGCTGATCCTAACCAGTGTTAGTGCGCTTGGCCAAAACATTGTTGGAAAGTGGCAATTGATGAAAAAGAGTGATTGTATGACTGAAAAAGTAGACAATCCGGACCAAAGTGAAGACATGGATGAATTGATGTCAGATTTCAACAGCATGAAAAGCCGCACTCCTGAAGTGATTGAGTTTAAGGACAAAATGAAGGGAGAACAAAGCACCACTATCTTAGGAAAACGTAAAACCGTAAACGATAAGAACTTCCTGTATCGCTTTGATGGCACCACCCTTCACTTATTAGATAAAAAATCAAAAACCATTGTGGCGAGCTATACCGTACAAGAACTAAGTGATTCCAAGCTCATTCTGGAGGATGCGAATCGTCCCTGCGAAGTCAGGGTGTTTGAACGGATTCGTTAATTTTTTCCTTATGCCTCAAAGTATCAAATCTTGCATTATGAATGTGTAATTTTGCGCCATGGTGCAGGATCTTGAAAAGCGAGACATTCGAAAGCTGAAATTAGACGAGCTAAAAGCTTTTTTCGTAGAGCATGGCGAAAAACCCTTTCGCGCTCAGCAAGTCTATGAATGGCTGTGGCAAAAATCCGCCAAGGATTTTGATCAAATGACCAACCTTTCCCTTCCTGTTCGGGAGATGTTACGAACGCACTTCGTGATCAACCACATACGGGTGGATAAAATGCAGCGCAGCGAAGATGGCACCATCAAAAATGCCGTGATGCTGCACGATGGTATGATCGTGGAGTCCGTGCTGATCCCCACCGAAAAAAGAATTACGGCTTGTGTGTCTTCTCAGGTAGGATGCAGTCTGGCCTGTAAGTTTTGTGCCACCGCTCGTTTGAAGCGCATGCGCAACCTCAACCCAGATGAAATCTACGATCAGGTAGTGGCCATTAAAGAACAAGCAGAACTCTTCTTCAACCGACCGCTCACCAACATTGTGTTTATGGGCATGGGCGAGCCGTTGCTCAATTATAATAATGTGCTGGAAGCCATCAATAAAATAACGGATCCGAAAGGTTTGGCCATGGCTTCAAAACGCATTACTGTCTCCACGGTGGGTGTAGCCAAAATGATTAAGAAAATTGCCGATGATGGTGTAAAATTCAACCTCGCAGTTTCGCTTCACTCCGCAATTGATAAGACGCGTTCTTCCATCATGCCCATCAATGACAGTACACCGCTGGAGGAATTGGGTGATGCCCTACGTCACTGGTATGCCAAGACAAAGAAGAAAGTTACGTACGAGTATGTAGTCTGGAAAGGCATCAACGATAAGGAAGAAGATGCCCGCGCCTTACTAAAGTTTGCCAAAATTATTCCCAGCAAAGTAAATTTGATTGAATACAACAGCATCGATGATCCTACTTTTCAGCAAGCTTCGCAGGAATCGTTGCGTATGTATCAAGAGATTTTGGAAAGCAATGGAATTACAGCCCGTGTACGCATCAGCCGTGGTAAGGATATCGATGCTGCCTGTGGACAGTTGGCGAATAAATAGTTAGAAGTTAGAAGTTAGAAGTTTTAAAATAATTCCTCTGTTCTGCAACTATCTTGCTGTGTCGAACATCCCTTTGCAAATACGTGTTTTGAGAGTTTCTGTCTTTCTGCTTTTCATTCTGCTCTGCACCAATAGCCTGGCCCAAAAAAGTTATACAGGCATGGTCGTGGATTCGGTGACGATGGCTGCACTCCCCAATGTTCACATCACGGTAAAAAACTCCAGCAAAGGAACCTATACGAATGCTTCAGGCATTTTTACATTAAACGTTAACATTACAGACACCTTACTCTTCACCTCACTAGGCTACCAACCACAAGAACTTGCGTTGCTTTTAGAGGAAGACGTGCTTTTCATCCGTCTGCGGGAGCAGGTAAGCATGTTGCAGGAGATAACCATAAAGGCCACGCGTTTATACCCAAATCAAATTATGGATCGCACCCATACTGCTCCCAAGAAGATGTCGGGGTATCAGGCGCTTCAATCACCGTTTACCTATTTCTCCAAGACTGAAAAAGAGAAGCGGCAGATTTATCGTTTTGTAGAACAGAGCAATAAAACACAGACATATGTTCAGGTAATTACCGATCCGATTGTAAAGGAAATTTTTACGAAAGATTATGAGCTGACTGATGAAGAATATTACGATCGGCTAGCCAATTTCAACCAACAGTACCGAAGCATACAATACGCTACCGATCCGGAGGTAATTATGGAGGCGTTACACGCGTATTTTTTATCGATGGGACGATGAGTTCTTAATCAATCACTACTTGCAGCGAACCTTCTACCAAACTGACATGGCAGCAATCAGCAGTGACAACAAAGTCTTTGTTAACCAACAACAAATCATTTCTATACCCAAGAAATGAAACCTCTACCCGTTTATTTCTAAGCGTCTTTTGAAAACTGTCTTCAATAAGCGTATAATCAAAGCCTGCATACCCCTCAGAAACATTGTGTTCATACAAAATTGCCCCATCCTCTTTCCTAACAAGCTTTACTTTAGTAAGGTAGACTGGCGTTCCTGTCTGTGTTCGAATGTCTAAATAGATGTACTCCCAATTTTTTTGACAACCCACTCCTTCGCAAGAAGGGAGTTTTTCAAAAATAATTTCTTTCTCACCAATCAGTGTTAAACTATCACCTGTTACTTTAAACGTGTTGATGGTCGGAATGAGCGACTGCAGGTTCACCGCAAAGTCAGTATCGCAGCAACGTTCCTGGCAGCTTTGATCTGCTACGATAATTCCTTCAGCATTTCGCTGATACATAGCTGAGCAATTATTTGCATCCAGATTGTAATACAATTGGCCATCGGTTTTCATGCGGAGTATGTAGCCGTAAACAGGGAGTAGTTGAGATCGTTTTTCTTTATCTACGATGGAGAGCACACGCCAATCACTATTGGCTAACTCCTCCCGAGCAGGTTCATCCTGACTACAGGCAAGAGTCAGAACAAGAAGAAAGAAGCATACTTTTGTTCCAACTGGCTTCATCATTGGGATATTCAAATGATGACTTTTATATCGATAGTCGACAGTGCGCTATTTCTTAGAAGCATTAAAGAGCTTTTCTTTCTCTTCCTTGCTCAAGCTCTCATAACCACCATCCGATATCTTATCGAGAATGGCGTCAATTTCATCTTGTGAGATTTTACTCAAACCTCCGCTGCCTTTGGTAGTCGTTTTTCTATTAACGCTGGCTTCTTCTTTGCGGTAGGTCACCTTCACTTTAGGCTTGGAGGAGAACAAACTATTGATCCAGTCCAGCGTAGCCGTAATCCAGCTGCCCCAATTCACTCCCGCCTGCAACTGCTTCATGTATACGTAGCCCATAAATGCACCCCCTAAGTGAGCGATGTTGCCTCCCGCATTCGGACCCACGGAACCAATGAAAGAGATGACTATGTAGAAGAATACAATGTATTTGATTTTTACCGGCCCTAGAAACAATAAGAAGAAAGTGTAATCGGGCAACAGCACCGCAGTCGCTACCATAATGGCATACACGGCAGCGGAAGCACCAACCATGCCCCTGAAATTAGAAGCTTCTACAAAATAAGGAATGGTGTTAAACATGAGCAGATAAAGAATACCACCAGCCACACCGCCCAACACATACAAGGCCACTAGTTTATCGCTTCCTAAATACTCCACGAACAAGCGCCCAAACCAATAGAGCGCCAGCATGTTAAACAGGATATGAAAAATATCGGTGAGACTATGAGCAAACGAATACGTAAAGAGTGTCCACGGGCGGGTTAGGTAGTCCGCCAACTTGGGAGGAATCGTGAATTGGTGATCGACAAATTCGTAGATTGACTCAAACCCTCCGATTTTAGAGAAGACGAAAATAAAGCCCATGAACAGAAACACCGCCACGTTGATGATGATCAACTGCACGTGCGCGTGGTTGCTGCGTTGAAAGGCGTTTTTAAATTCGTTAAAGATCACTAGTCTTTTAGTTTACTGTATGTCGCGAGACTTCTATCTCTGGGTTGGCACTACAACACCAAATGGATTAACAAAGTTAAAAATATCCTCCTCTTCCCCCTTGGCTTCTCCAATATTGTATCATGGCATAGGCAAAAACGATGCCTCCTAAGTGAGCCAGGTGCGCTACACTACCACTTCTGTCCAACAAGAACGACATACCTCCCAATACAAATACTAAATATTTCGCTTTTATGGGGATTGGCGGGATTAACAGCTGAATTTCCATGTTCGGGAACATCATACCAAAGCCCATGAGCACCCCAAACACAGCCCCGGAGGCACCCATCATCAAACCGAAGGATTGACCATCCAGGAAGAAATAGTCGATAACAATATTGAATACACCCGCGCCAATACCCGTTACTATATAAAAGAGCATAAAGCGCTTGGTGCCCCAATAGTTCTCCAAAATGGGTGCGGTAAAGGCCAAACTCAGCATATTAAAAAAGATGTGCATGAACCCACCGTGCACAAACATGTAGGTAAAGAGCTGGTAGGGTCTGAAATTATCGGTGTGTACATTCCACAACGACAAGATTTCAGTGACATGCAAGGCACCAAACAAGTTTTGCAGAATGAACACAATCACATTGAGGATGATGATGTTGCGAACTACGGGCGTGAGATTGAGCATAGTATTTAGTTGACCCCTCCGTCCTCCGGACACCTCCCCTGGCAGGGGAGGATTAGAAGAAGGCTATCGTGTTTCAAAAATATAAAATGTTGGCGTGCCCTCCGGTGTATAGTTAGGAGTTCTGCACACCATTAAACTATCTGCCAATGAACGCATTTCCTCCGCCATAAGTTTTTGTCCGGCCTTAATGGCGGCTCTTTTAGCCAAGGCTCTCGCTAAATTCTCGGGCAAAGGTACCGAAAGCTCTGCCTGATTAATTTTGAACTGTTCAAGTAAGCCTTCAAATAGCTGCTTCTCGCGGCCATTGGCAATCTGTGGAGGACTTCCGTTCACCAACACCGTGTTCTTACCAAAGACTTCAAAGCGAAAACCAAGTGCTTGTACCTCCTGCTCCATTTCCATCAACAACGCAAAATCCGCTGCCCCCAAGGTTACCGATTGCGGAAACAAGCTTTGCTGGCTTTCTCCAGATTTATTCTTCAGCTGTGAAATGAATTTCTCAAACAACACCCGCTCATGCGCGGCTTGCTGATCGATGAACATCAGTCCCGGCTTTACCGTACGCACGATGTATTTGTTTTGCCATTGAAATAAGATCGCATCCTCAACAACTGGAGCATTGGCCATACCCTCTTGCTCCTCCTCACGGTTTGAGGCAAATGAAAGCTGATCTGTCGGATGAGGAGTTGATGAACTTTTACTCAACCATTCCCCTTCTACTAATTTCTCCCAATTAGAAAGATTACTTTTTTGATTTAGTGTTTGAAAACGCTCCTCGTAGTAAATATCTCTGGGGTTAGATTGGTTGTTGAGTTTCTCAATAATGTTGGTGTCGTTTTGAAAATCTAAGGAAGGGCGTAAGCTATACACCCCCAACGCTTGTCGTACCCCTGCTTGCACTACGCCATACACGGCACGCTCGTCATCAAACTTTATTTCTGTTTTGGTGGGGTGCACATTTACATCGATGTGTTTCGGATCGATGTGAAGAAACAACACATAAAAAGGAAAACTATTGTCGGGCAACAAGCCTTCATAAGCTGCCATTACCGCATGGTGTAAATAATTACTGCGAATGAAGCGATCGTTCACAAACAGAAATTGTTCACCACGTGTTTTCTTAGCCGCCTCGGGTTTGCCGGCATAGCCCGTTACTTTTACATACTCGGTTTCGGCTTCGCACGGCACTAATTGCTGCTGATAGTTTTTTCCAAATAAAGCTACGATGCGTTGACTTAGTTTTCCGGAAGGTAAGTCGTACTCTACCTCTTCCCCATTCACATAGGTAAAAGCGATGTTGGGGTAGGCCAAAGCCAATCGTTGAAATTCATCTACGATGTGTCGTATCTCTACGGAATTTGATTTCAGAAAATTTCTGCGCGCTGGAATGTTATAAAAAAGATTTTTTACACTGATGCTCGTTCCCTTTTCGCACGCAACAGCTTCCTGCTTTTTAACTTCCGAGGCTTCTACTACCACCTGTGTGCCCAGCTCTTCGGTGGCCAGTCGCGTTTTCATTTCCATCTGCGATACAGCTGCGATGGAAGCCAGCGCCTCCCCTCTAAAGCCCATCGTGCGCAAGGAAAACAAATCTTCTGCCTTTCTGATTTTGGAAGTAGCATGACGCTCCAAACTCATGCGGGCGTCCGTCTCGCTCATGCCCTTACCATTGTCCATCACCTGAATCAGGACTTTGCCTGCATCTTTAATGATGAGCTTGATGTGGGTAGCGCCTGCATCAATCGCATTCTCCATCAATTCCTTCACAGCAGAAGCAGGTCGCTGCACTACTTCACCGGCAGCAATCTGATTAGCAATAGAATCGGGAAGAAGTTGAATGATATCCATGAAGGTAGAACAGCGTTGCTGATTAGTCCTTTTTAAAATTTTTGAGTTTCAGGAATAGATAGAAAGGAACCACCAGAAACAACCCATAGAGTGCCTTGTTGCCAAATTGTAAATAGGCCCACAATTCAATTACGATAAAAAGCGTTATCAAGGTGCGGAGTATAGCAGTAGAAGGGCCTCCCACTTGTTTAGAGCGTTTTCTGGAGTGCTGAAAGGAACCTTTAATACGTGAACGGTGCTGCTCCAACTCCTCATCATTTTCTTTACGAAGTCCTGCTTCTATCTCCCGTTTTATCTTCTCCTCACGCTCCCGCAACTCCTCTTCGCGTGGATCGTAATGACGCGGAGTGTAATTGAATCTTTTATGGTTAGGAGTTTTGGCAAAAAGCCCTGCAAACTTCATCTTATTGTATATTTAGGACGCTGAACGGATATTCCCACTTCATGCAAAATTGTCGTTAATTAAAAGGAATTCAAATCGAAAACGGCCGGATGGTGAAAAAAGTTTTAAGTGTGGTGTTGGTATTGACGAGTGTGCTTTCCGGAATCGCTCAATCTAAGCAGCAATGGGTGGACAGCGTATTTCAAACCCTTTCTGTAGAAGAGAAAATCGGACAGCTTTTTTTACAACAAGCAGACTTGACAGCGCCCGAAGGGCTCCAACACTTGTTACACGAAACAAAAGCACATGGATTGGGTGGATGGCTGATTACAGGAGGTTCTGCCTCACTTGTGAAAAACACCACCCAACAACTACAAGGCGTTTCAAAAGTACCCTTGCTTATTGGGTTAGAGGCAGAGTGGGGAGCTGGCAAAGTGTTGGATAGTGCCTTTTCCTTTCCAAAACCTCTTTTCTTAAGCACCTTACAAGACAGTCTGCTGCATGAGACTGCGTATCAAGTAAGTCTGCAACTAAAATCACTGGGGGTTAACTTCAACATCATTTCATCTGCACTTCTGCCCACCGGATTAACAGGAGATACGTTGTATTCCTTTTGGGGAAATGAGCCACAGCACATCAGCAAGCGCTCCCTCCAGTACATGAAAAAACTTCAGCAAGAAAATATTCTTGTTTGCGCAAAAAACTTTCCGGCCCAATTGGTCGCGGGTAGTGGAACAGTCCCTTCACCTCGTGACTCAAATCCTCTGATCCCTTTTCAAACCCTGATGCAAGGTGGTGTGGCGGGTATACTTCCCTCCTCCCTTAGTGTTCCTTTGGTGTTCGAACGTCAGGCGATGGTTCAAAAATTAAAATTCACACCCACTGCTATTTCTTCCTTCCTTACCAACACACAGGTTAAAAAGTCATTTGATTATGAAGGCTTACTCTTCGTGAAAGTGCCGGACATTAAACTGACCAGTGGTAAGATACGGTGGGGCGAACCCGAACTTTTTGCCTTTCAAACCGGAAATGACTTGATCATCGATCCGCAAAATGTAAGCTTAGCCCTTAAGAAAATTAAGAAGCTGGTAAAACGTGATAAAATTTATGCTGCACAACTTGACAGAAGCGTGCGCAAAATTTTAGGTGCCAAATATGAGGCTGGTTTAGACAAGCCTTCTAAGCAGTCAACAACCTTTGAGGAAGCGACCGCTCAACGCCTGACGAAAGAGATTTATCGTTCCGTCAGCACCATCGTGAAAGACGATGCTCGTCAACTTCCCTTTCAAACCCTGGATAATAAACGATTTGCTTCGCTTTCCATTGGACTCAGTGCTAACAACACCTTTAATCAATATTTATCGCGCTACACACAGGTAGATGAGTTTTGCATGACCCTGCCACAAGACAGTGTTGTGTTCAAACTCTTAACGGATTACGATCAGGTGATCGTTGGCATCTTTCCGTTTGCGGCCTCCTGGCAAAAAGAACTGATTGCACCTCTACAGCAACTCGCTTCCAAAACGAAAATTACTCTCATCCATTTTGGCAATCCGGAAAGTTTATCCGACTTCACCGATTTTGAAACTTTAGTTACTTCTTATACCGACAGCCATGAAATGTCGGAGATTGTGGCCGAACAACTCTTCGGTGCATTGCCTATTCGTGGAACATTGCCCCTGAGTGTGGGTAATTTTTCTGCCGGCCAACACCAAATGCGCAACAGCTTAGGGCGGTTGGGATTTGCATCGCCCGATGAGGTAGACATGGATGCCAACACCTTGGACAAGATCAGAGACATTGCTTACGAAGCCATCAATGCCGGTGCAACACCAGGTTGTCGTGTAGTAGTTGCCCGAAAGGGGAAAATTATCTACGATCATTCTTTCGGTTGGCTCACGTACGAGAATCAAATTCCGGTAACGGAAGAAACCATTTACGATCTCGCCTCCGTTACCAAAGTTTCGGCCACGCTCCAAACCACAGCTTTTCTTCATGAACGAGGTCTGATTGATCTCAATAAAAAACTGTCTGTCTACCTAACAGAATTGAAAGGCACTAACAAGGAAGATTTTATCATCAAAGATATCCTTACACACCAGGCAGGGTTATGGCCTTTCCTTCCTTTCTGGGCACAGACCATGAAGGATTCCCTGCATCTTCCTCAGTACTACGCTACGTCCCGCTCTGCAGAATTCCCTTTTGATGTGTCACACAATTTATTTGCTGCCTCTGCCATGAAGGATAGTCTGTGGCAATGGATCATCAAATCGAAAGTGCGTGAAAAACCTGAGCGCACTCCGTATGATTATCGCTACAGCGATATGGGCTTCTACATGTTGCAACGCCTGGCTGAGCGTTTGCTCAATCAATCCATGGAAGATTTTCTTTCTCAGAATTTATATGAACCCTTAGGAGCTTCTACACTCGGTTATTTACCCTTATCGCGTTTTCCGGATAAGCGCATTGCCCCTACTGAAAAAGATAAGCTTTTCAGAAAGTCTTTGTTAACAGGCTATGTGCACGATCAGGGTGCTGCCATGCATGGAGGCGTGGCAGGGCATGCTGGTTTGTTTGGAAATGCCTATGACTTGGCAAAACTCGGACAACTCTGGTTGAATAAAGGAAGTTATGCTGGCTTACACTATTTCAAGAGCGAGACCGTCTCTCTTTTTACAAAGAAGCAATTTGAAGCAAGCAGACGTGGTTTGGGTTGGGATAAACGTGACTTTACCAACGATGCCATCAATCCAACTTCTAAATATTCCTCCGCCAATACCTTCGGACACACCGGCTTTACCGGCACTTGTCTGTGGGTGGATCCAGATCATGAATTAGTCTATGTATTTCTTTCCAACCGTGTACACCCGGATATGAATAACAACAAACTTCTGAGCCTTAACATCCGCACACGCATTCACGATGTGTTGTACGAGGCCATTTTCAATTATAAATCAGTCGATACAGAAACTTCTTCCCCACTTCCGAAACTTACTAAGCCCTAAAGTGGTTTAAGTTAACAACCAATCTAAAACCGTGAAAAACATTAAAATAGGCATTGTTTGCTATCCCACCTTCGGGGGGAGTGGTGTGGTCGCCACTGAATTAGGCAAGGCGCTTGCGCAAGAAGGTCATCAGGTTCATTTCATCACGTACTCGCAACCACAACGCCTGGATTTTCTGAACGAGAATTTATTTTACCACGAAGTTAACTTCCGCAATTATCCGCTTTTCGAGTACCCTCCCTATGAGTTAGCCCTTGCCAGTAAAATGGTAAGTGTAGTGAAGAATGAAAAGTTGGATTTACTACACGTGCACTATGCCATCCCGCATGCTTCTGCTGCGTACATGGCCAAACAGATTTTGCGCAAGCAAGGCATTTACATTCCGGTGGTCACCACCTTGCACGGTACTGACATTACGTTGGTTGGGAAAGATTCAAGCTACGAACCTGTGGTGACGTTTAGCATCAATGAATCAGAAGGGGTTACGGCTGTATCGGAAGACTTACGCAGAGAAACGTTTGAGCACTTCGCCATCACCAATGAAATCCGCGTGATTCCCAACTTCATCGATCTAGAAAAATTCAAAAAGCAAAAGAAAGATCACTTTAAAAAAGCGATTTGTCCGAATGGCGAGATGCTGATCGTGCACACCTCTAACTTCAGAAAAGTAAAACGCATACCAGACGTTATCAATGTTTTCAACAACATTCATAAAGTAATTCCTTCTAAGTTGTTGATGATTGGTGACGGACCCGAACGCAACGAAGCAGAAGAAACGTGCAGGCACTTAGGCATTTGTGACGATGTGCGTTTCCTCGGAAAATTAGAAGCGGTAGAGGAAGTGTTGTCCGTAGCCGATTTGTTCTTAATGCCTTCGGAAAAAGAAAGTTTTGGTTTGGCTGCCCTGGAGGCAATGGCCTGTGAAGTACCGGTGATCTCTACCAATGCAGGTGGTATTCCTGAATTGAATGTACAAGGAGTAACTGGTTTCATGAGCAACGTAGGCGATGTAGAAGACATGACCAAGAACGCGCTGGTTATTTTAGATAAAAACAATCTCCCCACCTTTAAGGCCAATGCCTTGAAACGCGCGCAAGAATTTGACATTACTAAAATTCTGCCTCAATACGAAGACTACTATGTGGAAGTGATGGAGAGAAGTATGAAGAATACCGCTGTGAACAAATAAGCGATTAGTCTTTTCTTTATTTTTCAAGCCTGAATCAAAAACCCTAAACGATACCGTTTAGGATTTTTGATTATAGAAAGTTCACTGCGTATGTCATCGTTTCTTATGTCTGGCAACGCATAGCGCTTGCACTCTCTTAATAAGGTACTGCTAAAAAATGAAAATCGGTATTAACCTTTTTCTCATTTTACCCGTAACTTAGGTTAGAATCGTATGTGCCATGAATACCATGATGCCTAAAAATCAGGGTTCTAAACAACTGTTTCAAAACCCTGTACTGGAAAAACTAACCAGAACACACATTGCAGTTCCTCTCACCGTTTTTACTCTGTATGCTGCTGGCCTCTTGTATTGGAGTGTTCGCCACAACCTACTGTCCCCGGCTTTAACCATTTCCTTATTTTTTGCAGGTATGTTCTTTTTCACCTGGGTAGAGTATCAGGTTCATCGCTATGTGTTTCACATGAGCACTGACACGCCAAAGAGCATAAAAATTCAATACCTGATTCATGGTGTGCATCACGAATACCCGAAAGATAAAGAGCGACTGGCCATGCCTCCGCTGCTCAGTATTACTATTGGCACTGTTCTGCTACTTTTATTTCGTTTGGTGCTGGGAGATTTCTCTTTCGCTTTTTTAGCGGGCTTTTTGTTGGGCTATGCCTTATACCTGGCTGTCCATTACTCCGTTCACGCCTGTGCACCTCCTAAGAACTTTCTACGCTACTGGTGGATCAGCCACAGCATGCATCATTATAAAGATGGAGAAGTAGACTTTGGGGTGAGCTCACCCTTCTGGGATTTTATGTATGGGACTTCTACCCTGCGCTTGAGAACTAAAATGTGATGATGAGATTTCTATTTTTTCTCAGAGTCTATTGAATGGACTCAAACAAATTCGTAGAGTTTCTCAAAGAGAACTCTGCGAATACAAAAATCAATAAACCACGTCATGCCGAATTCATTTCGGCATCTATCAAAAGGAGTCGCGAGATGCCGAAACAGGTTCGGCATGACAGTCAAGTTTTATTGAAAATCAATTTTAGGCTTACGGGCAAATACTCAGAAATAAAAAATCTCAGGTTTCAAATTTTGAATTTGCGCTACAATTTGAAACCTGAAACTTAAAATTTACTTAATCACTCCCAATTCCTTCCCTACTTCCGTAAATGCCTTGATGGCCTTATCCAAATGATGTGGCTCGTGTGCTGCAGAAATCTGTACACGGATACGCGCTTGTCCTTTCGCCACTACCGGATAGAAGAAACCAATCACGTAAATTCCTTTTTCTAATAAACGCTCCGCAAACTTCTGCGCCAGCGGTGCTTCGTATAACATAATAGGAACGATCGGATGCACACCGGGTTTAATATCAAAGCCTGCTTTGGTCATCTGCTCTCTGAAATACAGGGTGTTTTTCTCCAGTGTATCGCGAAGAGAGGGAGTTTCAGAAAGTAAGTTGAACACTTCAATAGAAGCGCCCACAATTGAAGGCGCCAGTGTGTTCGAAAACAAATACGGTCTAGAGCGTTGACGCAGCATCTCTATAATTTCTTTGCGACCCGAGGTAAAGCCACCCAAAGCTCCTCCCAAGGCTTTACCTAATGTTCCGGTGATAATATCCACGCGACCCATCACGCCACAATGCTCGGGCACACCACGACCGGTCTTTCCTAAAAAGCCCATCGAGTGGCACTCATCAGTCATTACCAAGGCTTGGTACTTATCCGCCAGGTCACAAATTTTATCCAATTGTGCAATGGTCCCATCCATCGAGAAGGCACCATCGGTTACGATCATGATTTGCTTGGCACCGGCAGCACGCGCATCCTTGAGTTGTTGCTCCAGGTCCTCCATGTTGTTGTGCTTGTAGCGATAGCGCATTGCCTTGCACAAACGCACACCATCAATAATGGAGGCGTGATTTAATTCGTCCGAAATAATCGCATCTTCTGCCCCCATCAAAGGTTCGAATACACCTCCGTTGGCATCGAAGGCGGCTGCATACAAAATGGTATCGTCAGTGCCCAGAAATTGAGAAATCTTCTTCTCCAATTCTTTATGAATGTCTTGCGTACCGCAAATGGCCGCAGCCAGTATGCGCGGATGAGAAGACAGTCCTAAGTAGTTATTCGCACAAAAGTTGACCACTTCTTTTCCATCGCTTGTTTTGATGTCGGCCCCTTGTGGGGTGGTGATGATTCTTTCTTTTTTATACAGCCCCGCTTCGCGGATGGCATTCAATTCTTTTTCTAAAACAGGTTGAAGTGTCGCGTACATATCTTAATTCATTTTTGGTCTCATGATGGGTTTAGGCTTTGCCGCGGGCGCACTTGCGGGCGGTGCGGGAGCTGCCTCCGCTTCTTTGAGGGGAAAAGCTCTTCGGATTTTATTGATCAGAAAAAGTTTTTGGGCAGTAAAGCTGTTGGGGTGCAACTGAGCAAACTCCTGTTGCCAACCCTCGTATTCAGCTGGCTGCTGCTGTTTGAAAGCAGACGCTTCAATCTTTTTACTGACTAAATATTCCTCGAAAGTCACGCTGCAAAGGTAAGTGCTAACACATGGTAGGCAACACCTAAATTTTAGTAATTTCGCGCCCACAATCGTTCGCATGAAGAAGCAAAAAATATTGGTTATCGGGTCGGGTGGACAGCTTGGCTCTGAACTCACACAAGGTTTGTGGGCCCTGCACGGAAAAGAAAATGTAATTGCCACCGACATTAGGCCTGCGGAAGGAATTTTAGCACAAGGAAATTTTGAAATACTAAACGCCCTCGATCAACCCAAGCTGGTTGACTTTATTCGCAAAAACGACATTACGCAAGTCTATCACCTGGCAGCGGTCCTGTCCGCCACCGGTGAGAAGAATCCCAAGTTCGCCTGGCAGCTCAATATGGACAGTCTGATCTATGTTTTAGATGCTGCCGTTGACTATAAACTAGACAAAGTATACTGGCCCAGCTCCATTGCTGCCTTTGGCCCAACAACTCCCAAAGACAATACCCCACAGGATACCGTGATGGATCCAACTACCATTTACGGCATCAGCAAACAAGCGGGTGAACGCTGGTGTGAATGGTACCATCAAAAGAAAGGGGTGGATGTACGCAGCTTGCGCTACCCTGGCTTGATCGGCTACAAAACAAAACCGGGCGGAGGCACTACCGATTACGCGGTGGACATTTTTATTAAAGCCCTGACCGACAAAAAGTTTGAGTGCTTCTTAAGCGAAAACACCTACCTGCCCATGATGTACATGGAAGATGCGGTGAAAGCTACATTGGACTTGATGGAAGCTCCTGCTGATAAGGTAAAGGTTCGCTCCAGTTATAACATTTCGGCCATGAGTTTTAGTCCGGCCGAAATCGCGAAGGCTATCCAACAACACATTCCTGAATTTACCATTTCCTACAAACAGGATTTCCGCCAAGCCATTGCCGACTCGTGGCCAAAGTCCATTGACGACAGCAGAGCACGTACAGATTGGGGCTGGCAACATGGCTTTGATTTGGAGAAGATGACAGCCGATATTTTGAAGCATCTGCCTGCTTACTTGTAAGATAGCGTAGCGTTTAACTGTAAGCTTAATCCCAACGATCATTGAAGGGGTTGAACAGCCTCTTCTGGAAGGCACGCGTTGCAAACGCGCGCCAGCATAGGGAGATAATTCGGTAACTCAGGGTGGTGACGCGGTACCTCCGGGTAGTGAACGGCACGCCAGGGTGATGATGCGATAGCGCAGGGTGGTAATACAGTGCTCTGGGGAAGTAATGCGATAGCCCAGGGTGTTGACACAGGACTCCAGGGCATTGATGCGATAGCTCCGGGTGGCACGCGGTACTCCAGGGTATTGATACGATCCCTCTGAGTGATCGTACGGTACTCAGGGGAAATGACATGGTAGCTCAGGGTGAACACACGGTACGAGCGTAGCCACAATGACTATTTAAGTGTGTAAATGGCGACTAAGGGAGTGTTCTTGTAGTCTTTATTCACTCTCTTCAAGCAGGGGATTGCCACGTCACTCTACTCACATCCTACCCTTCGTTCCCTGCCTTTGCCGGAGCCTGCTTACGCTAAAGCTTCAGCGAAGGTAAGCGGCTACGCACAGGCAGGCTCGCAATGACAATAACAAAACAAAAAAGGGCAGCCATAAGCCACCCTTTTAATTAATAAGTTTTTGGTTGATTACTCCACTACCAAGCGAAGCACTTGATTAACAGCCTGGCCTTTGTATCTCACCAGATAAGTTCCTCTTGTCAATGAACTCGGAAGCACCAATTCTCCTGTAAAGGATACCACGCTTTGCGCGGCTACCAAGCCCCCCACTAAATCATAGACCATCAAATAGTCACCTGCTTCAGGAGTAAAATTCATTTCATAGCGCACATTACCGCCCTTGGTTGGATTTGGCGAAAGTACGACTGCATTGTTTGCATTTGCATTGGCCGTTACTATTTCTGAATACTCAAACGTTTCATCCAAGTCTACCATGCGCAGGCGGTAGTAGTTTTTGCCATTATGAGGCAAGTTGTGAGTATAGGAATATTCCATTAACTCATTGGTAGTTCCTTCTCCTTCAATAGATGTTAGCATTGTCCAATCCATGGCATTTACAGAGTGCTCTACTTCAAAATGGCTGAAGTTGAGCTGGGAAGCGGTGGACCACGATAGTATAATTTGATCATCAAGCACATTGCTTGTAAAGGAGGTCAGTTCTACTGGAAGAGAAACGGTAGAAGGGTTATTTACAAAATTAAAAACGCCAGGAAGCGCTGCCTGCAAATCGGGTCCTGAGTCAAATTCTTGCGTGTCTGGGATTGCATCTCCGGCACCATTAGCCCCACCATTGTAACTTGTCGCATAAAAATTCCCACTACCAGTAATACTGCCTTGTGAACCAGACTTTGACAATTGCCCCATCACAATAATGTTTCCTGCAGAGGAGATGTCTGTTTTATTGTTAATGGAAAGATTTCCAAAAACAATTAACAAACCTCCAGCAGGTACTCTAAGTTCCATAGCGTCTGTTCCAAAAGTCATATCACCGAAAACAACAAGTGTATCCGAGATAGTAATGGAGAGCGTTGGGTGATTATTCTGAAAAACAAGATCCGTGGCTGTTGGATTACTGCTATTACCCAAGGTTATGTAGCCATTGATTGTAATATTTTGGCCAGCACTTCCAACATTGGTTATTGGAGATTGGCTACCATCGCTCCAACTTGCATTATCCTGCCACAACCCATAATAGTCATTAAAAGTTGATTCTTGTGCAAAAGCAACAACTGTTGTAAGAAGTGAAATTGCCAAAACAGATAATATTCTCATTTTTGATCGCATTGCTTTACTTTCGAACCTCAAAATTACGGAATTTATGAACATCAATATTCAACAAGAAGGTACTACCGCCATTCTTACCATCAATCGCCCTCAAGCCCTCAATGCCTTAAACAAAGAAGTACTCGAAGAACTGGCTACTTTCTTCTCGCAAAACCACCAAAATAATGCCATAAGAGGCGTAATAGTAACCGGTGAAGGTGAAAAAGCCTTTGTGGCCGGTGCCGACATTAAAGAGCTTTCGTCTCTTTCTAAAGAAGAAGCATTGGCTTTATCGCAAAAAGGCCATCAATTATTTAAGTCGATCGAGGATTTCCCCAAACCTGTGATTGCTTTGGTAAATGGTTTTGCCTTGGGCGGAGGTTGTGAATTAGCCATGGCCTGCCACCTGCGTATTGCCACTGAAAATGCCAAATTTGGATTGCCGGAAGTCAATTTGGGATTGATCCCCGGCTATGGAGGAACACAGCGATTAACACAACTGGTGGGAAGACCCAAAGCGTTGGAGCTTGCCATGACAGGCGACATGGTCGTTGCCAAAGAAGCCAAAGAACTTGGTTTGGTAAACCACGTAGTGGCTACTAAACAAGAAGGCCTGGAGCTGGCTACGAAAATGCTCACCAAGATTGCGCAAAAAGCACCCCTGGCCATTACGGAATTAATCAAGAGTGTGAACGCAGGTTTTGGCTTTGAAAAAGCCGGCTATCAGGCCGAAGCAGATAGCTTTGCCTACTTGTTTACCACGAAAGATTTTGTGGAAGGTACTTCTGCTTTCATGGAGAAACGTACCCCTACTTTTACAGGAAAGTAATTCAGTTATTAGTTAATGGTTATCCGTTAACTAATAACCAACAACTGATAACTAATAACCACATTGAGTAAACTCAAACAACTCGCAGGCGAAACAGTGCTCTACGGTCTTGGCAGTATTTTGCCGAGAGTCCTTAACTTTTTATTGGTGCCCTTGCACACCATCAACATGTTTGACAAAGCGGAGTATGGCAGCATTACCAAGCTCTTTGCTTTTGTAGCGGTGGTCAACATCGTCTATATGTTTGGGATGGAGACGGCCTTTTTTCGCTTTGCCACCAAGGCTGGAGCAGAGGTAAAGAAAATCTTCAACCTTACTCAAACAGCTGTACTTCTTATCAGTGGCTCACTCTCGATTCTCTTTATTGTTTTTGCTACGCCCATCGCCTCCGCTCTCCGTATTCCCAACCATCCGGAATTCATCATCTGGCTTACTGCCATCATGTTCATTGATGCGGTTGTGGCCATTCCTTTTGCGCGTCTGCGGCTGGAGAAAAAAGCCTTACTGTTCGCTTCGCTGAAGGTTATCAATGTGCTGGTCTTGATTGGCCTCAATCTTTATTTTTTAAAAATAGCCTATGATCCGGCTGTGGGAGTTGGATATGTATTTCTCGCCAACCTCCTGGCCAACGCTCTTTTTATCTTCGCTTTCCTGAAAACATTAATCGCCTGGAGACCCGCTTGGGACAAAGTCATTACGCCCCAATTGTTTACCTACGCCTATCCTGTCATGATTACCGGAGTGGCTGGTATGATCAACGAAACGTTTTCGCGCAGCATGCTGGACTGGTGGTTGCCGGAAAGCTTCTATGACAACCTCACACGCGAAGAAGCCGGTGGTGTGTTTGGCGCCTATTACAAGTTTGCGGTGTTCATGAATTTGGGCATACAGGCTTTTCGCTATGCAGCAGAACCTTTCTTCTTCTCGAATGCCAGTGACAAAAATTCACCAGCTCTCTTCGCCAAAATCAATCATTACTTTGTGATTGTTTGTTGCATCGTGCTCGTAGGCATTGGCATCAACATGGATATTTTTAAATACCTTATTGGTGAAGCGTTTTGGAATGATGAAGGTCTTGCCATTGTTCCTGTCTTATTAATGGCTTACTTATTTCTAGGTGTCTACTATAACCTGAGCGTGTGGTTTAAACTTACCGATAAAACATACTTCGGCACCCTCATCACGTTAATCGGGGTAGTCATTACTGTTGTTGGTAATTACTACCTCATTCCCGTAGCTGGATTTATGGGAAGTAGCATCGCTGCTTTCCTGTGTTATTTCACAATGGCCCTGTTGTGCTATGCCTGGGGACAGAAATATTATCCTATTCCCTATCATGTAGGGTCTGACTTACTGTACATAACCTTCTCCTTTATGTTGGTTTACCTGGTGCAAGCCATTCCTTTCGGCAATGCCGTGATGGGAACTGCGTTTCACCTTCTTTTGTTGGCAGGTTTTGTGCTGGTCATTTACAGGATTGAAAGAAAGTATCTCAAGGCTACTGTTTAAGCGATTGATACTTCGAAGGAGAAAGGTATGTTGGTAATTTTCGTTAATTTTGAAGATTAGCGTGTTTGATTTTCTATTGAGCCCCTACAGACTACGAGAAGCTGATGGTAAGAATAAATTATAGTGTTGTTGGTTGGTGGATGCTGTGCCTCTTGATCACTTCACCCACATGGGCGCAAAAAAGAAAGAAGGGAGATCCTGTGATTATTTCTAGTGCGGCACAGGCACGCGAAGCGGAATTTTACTTTACCGAGGGCGAAAAGTATTTCATCCTGGAAGACTACGCCAAAGCACTGGTCTTTTATCAAAAAACGCTGGAGCTTGCCCCTGAAAACGCCACGGTTCATTTCAAAATAGCCGATGTGCTAAACCGCGGTACGCAAGAAGAAGATTTGCAACGGGCCGCACGCAGCATTGAACAGGCGTTGAGCCTAGAGAAAAAGAATAAATATTTCTACCTGCTGGCGGCCAATATTTACAATGGGCTTTCCCAGTTCGATAAGGCCGCAGAAGCCTACGCGCAAATGATTCGAGAAGTGCCCGGTACCGAAGAATATCTTTTCGAATTGGGAGCTACCTACCAATATGCCAATCGCATAGAAGATGCCATTCAAGCCTACCAACAAGCAGAAGATGCCCTGGGGGTAAACGAGATGTGCTCGATTCAAAAAGTGCGCTTATACCTCGAGTTGAAAAAATCGAAAGAAGCGCTCCTGGAGGCAGAGAAGTTAATGGCCTTCGATCCGGAAGAAGGCCGGTATGTGATGAGCCTGGCCGAACTCTTTTCACAACGGGGCGATAAAGCAACGGCCATTCGCTTTCTGGAAAAGTTTTTACAAACACATACAGAAGAGAGTGGACAAGAACGCATGATGCTGGCAGGTCTGTATCGTGAAACCAATAGACATAAAGATTCAGAAGCACTCTTGTTGGTTGTGTTCGATGATCCGAGCATTGAGTTTGGCAGTAAAGCACTTATTGTTGCTACGTTAAATGCAGAACTGAGTCAGGATAAAAGTGGGGGGCTTGTAAATCCTGAAAAAGAAAAATTAGCCCTCACGCTGTACGAGAAGTTGTCGAAGCAATACACCAACGAAGGACAACTGTATGTATTGGGGGGCGATCTCTACTTAACGCTGGGCAATTCAGAAAAGGCGAAGGAAGAATACCAGAAGGCCATTGCGTTGGGCGATGTGAACGTAGACGTCTGGCAGAATTTACTATACCTGGAGGCACAGCAAGAGAAACTTGACAATGTGATTAAATATTCGGAGCAAGCCCTGGAGCTGTTTCCCAACCATGCCATGTTTCATTATTTCTATGGCTATGCAAAATTTCGGAAACGTCAATTTGCTGAGTCCGTGGAAGCCTTGGAACAAGCCAAGCGTTTGTCTGCTGCCAACCCGGCCTTTGTGAATGATTTAAACAGCATGCTGGGCGATGCGTATTACTCCTTAAAAGAGTATGCAAAATCTGACAAAGCCTACGAAGAAGCGCTGGCCTACAATCCGAATAACGATGCTGTGCTGAACAACTACAGTTTCTATCTCTCCATCCGGAAGGAAAACCTGGAGAAGGCCGAAAAAATGTCTGCGCAATTGGTAAAAGACCATCCGGACAATGCTACCTATCTGGATACCTACGCCTGGGTCTTGTACGCCCGCGAAAAATATAAAGAAGCCAAAAAAGTAATGGAACGAGCAGTTGGCAAAGGCGCCCCTAATGCCACGCACCTGGAACATTACGGAGATATTCTGTTTAAATTAGGAGAAGTTGAAAATGCTGTTCAACAATGGCAAAAGGCACGCGAGCTCAATATGAACAGTGAACTCTTACATAAAAAAATTGCCAATCGAAAATTGTATGAATAGACGCACGCTTGTCTTTCTTTTTATAAGTCTTTTTGCCTTCAGTGCCTGTAGTAAAAAAACAGTAGGGGCACTCGCTGGTGACCCCAAAGCCACGCTGAATATTGAAAGCATTGACTTTGAGTATTTCCATGGCAAGGCACGCATGGTCTTGCGCGATGCCAATAAAGAAAGAGAGGTAAAAGCCAATATCCGGGTGCGCAAAGACAGTGTGATCTGGATGACCTTTTCAGTAATTGGTGTACAGGGAGGCAAGGCACTTATTAATAAAGACTCCATCACAATCGTTTCTACCATCGACAAGGAGTACTACGTGTTTGATTATGTGGAACTGTCCAAGCGATTCAACTTTCCTATTAATTACGATGTGATACAAGCCAGTCTTTTGGGTAATCCCCTCCTGAAGCGCTCTGAAACCGATGTGATTGAACAGCTCTCTTCTATGTATTTACTCAAGCAAAAAACAGGCACGGTAGACGTAGTGAATTTTGTGAATTCGGCAGCTTCCAAAATTGAAAAGATAGAATTGAAAGAATCTGATTCCAACAATACACTCAATATCAGCTACTCTAATTTTCAACCCGTGGGCAATAAGTTGTTCCCTTATAACGGCACCATTTCTTTGTTCTATAAAACCCCCTCGGGTTTATTGAATACTACGATCATCTTTGAATACAATAAGGCAGAAGTAGGCGATCGTGAACTCCGATTCCCGTTTAACATCCCCAAGAAGTATGACCGCAGGTAAAGCTTGCTTACTCCTCCTCTTCCTGCTGGGATCTTTTACTTCCTTCGCCCAGAAAAACAAGAATCAACTTCAACAGGAGAAGCAAAAAAATCTGCAGAAGATTAAGGAGGTGGAGAAAATTCTTACGGAGACCACCAGTCAGAAAAAAAATACCTTGGGTGAACTCTCTGCCCTGAATCAACGCATTGAAAGTCAGGAGAAATTAATTCAATCCATTCGCAACGAAATGGATTTTCTCAACAAAGAAATCGGGGAAGACAACGGCATCATTGCCGCACTGGAAGAAGACCTGGTAAACCTCAAAGCCGAATACGCCTCCATGTTGTTTGCGGCCCAAAAAGCCAACAACAGCGCTACCCGCCTCACCTTCTTATTTTCCGCAGCCTCTTTTGATCAGTTGGTGATGCGCCTGCGCTACATGAAGCAATATTCAGAACGCAGAAAATTACAAGCGGACCAAATCATCAAGACACAAGATCAATTGGCCTCGCAGGTAAAAACCACCGAAGCCAAACGCAACGAGAAAAACAATCTGCTGAATGAAGAGTTAGCGGAAACCAATCAACTCACCTCACTCAAGACTAAACAAAAAACACTGGTTAAAAACCTGGAGAAGCAGGAAAAGAAACTGAGGTCCGATTTGACCGAAACGAAGAAAGCGATTGCCAAGCTGGACAAGATGATCGATGATATTATTCGAGAAGAAATAGCGAAAGCAGAACGAGAAGCGAGAGAGGCTAAAGCACGGGCGGCCAAAAACAAAACCGCAGTCGTACCCGAAGCTTCGGTAGCTTTATCCGCCTCCTTTGAAGAAAATAAAAATAAGTTTAGCTGGCCAGCGGCTGGTTTTATTTCCGATCCTTTTGGAACCCATAACCATCCTGTGTTAAAAGGCATCATCATCAAAAATGAAGGCATCAACATCCAAACCAAGCAGGGCGAAAAAGTGCGCTGTATTTTTGACGGAACTGTGCGCATGGTGGCCGTTGTAGGCCGACTGGGAACGGTTGTGATGGTGAAGCACGGAGAATACTTTACAGTATATTCTGGTTTAAAGGAGGTGACCGTGCGAGAAGGTCAAAACGTTAAAACCAATCAGGAAATGGGCACGGTTGCCTTTAATACGGACGGCATTCCCGAACTGCGTTTTCAGATTCGCAAAAACACCACTGCCCTCAACCCACAGCAATGGCTGCGTAATTAGAAAAATTACCGACTACCGTTAATCCTTCTCCTTTTTGGTCTTTTCACATGTATTAACCCTTACGGTAAAAACCATGCTTTTCATGCTTTTTCCCTATCTTTGACCTTTAAATAAAATAAGTATGGAAGCAATCCTAGTATTCGGAATCGGTGGCACAGAGTGGTTGGTAATTGGTGCTGCAGTCCTCCTGTTTTTCGGAGCAAAAAGAATCCCTGAATTTGCCAAAGGTCTCGGAAAAGGTATTCGCGAGTTCAAGAATGCCGTAAACGATGTTAATCAAGACGTAGCCGACTCTACGAAAGATGTAAAGCGCAATATTGATTCTGCTCGTGAAGCAGGTCGTATTGACATGAACGATCCTAAGTAATTTACTTCAACAGCATTGAAACAATATGCTTCTTTTCGTGCCATGCAAGACGCGCTCCTGCATGGCACGATTTCTTGTACGCAGGTTGTACAACATTATCTCGCCAACATTCACGCCCAGCAACACCTCAATGCTTTTTTAAGCATTTACGAAGAGGAGGCGCTTGCTCATGCCGCTCGATTAGATGCTAAATTCAAATCAGGTTCTGTCGGTAAGCTGGCAGGCATGGTGGTGGGCATTAAAGATGTGTTGGCCTACAAGGAACACCCACTCCAATCATCGAGTAAAATTTTAGCTGGGTTCACATCACCGTACACCGCCACAGCCGTGCAACGACTGCTAGACGAAGATGCTATCATCATTGGCCGACAAAACTGCGATGAGTTCGCCATGGGATCTTCCAATGAAAACTCTGCTTTTGGCCCTGTCCTAAACGCACTTGATAATACGCGTGTACCGGGTGGGTCTTCCGGTGGTTCGGCTGTCGCTGTGCAGGCAGACTTATGCCATGTGTCTCTTGGTTCTGATACCGGAGGTTCTGTGCGACAACCGGCTGCCTTCTGTGGAGTGGTGGGCTTAAAGCCAAGCTACTCGCGCATCTCTCGTCATGGGCTCGTGGCGTTTGGTTCTTCGTTCGACTGTATAGGCATTTTCGGAAAGAATGTAGAAGATGTAGCCTTGGTGCTGGAAGTAATTGCCGGGGCCGATGACATGGACAGTACGGTTTCTCAACAACTTGTCCCTGCGTATACAACTGCGCTTCAAGCTCCATCCGAAAAATACAAGGTTGCTTACATTCGAGAAACCATCGAAAGTGAAGTGCTGCAGCCCGAAATAAAAGAAAGTTTAGAGGCTAAACTTCAACAACTGCGACAGGCTGGCCATACGGTAGAAGCCATCGATTTTCCAATGTTGGAATATTGCTTACCTGCGTATTACATACTCTCCACAGCCGAGGCGAGTTCCAATTTGTCGCGCTTTGATGGCGTGCGCTTTGGCCACCGTAGCAACAAGAGCACCGACCTTACTTCACTGTATAAAAAAACACGCTCTGAAGGTTTTGGATCAGAAGTGAAGCGCAGAATTCTGCTGGGAACTTTTGTGTTGAGCGCGAGTTATTATGATGCTTACTACACCCAGGCGCAAAAGGTGAGACGCATGATTCGCGATAAAACAAAAGAGATCTTCGCTACCTATGACTTTGTCTTAATGCCTACCACCCCCACCACAGCTTTTAAAATAGGCGAACACACAACCAATCCGTTGGAAATGTACTTAGCCGACATTTACAGCGTTCATGCTAATGTTGTGGGCATTCCCGGGATATCCGTACCTTGTGGTATTGATCAGCAAGGATTACCCATTGGTTTACAGGTTATTGCTGATGACTTTGAAGAAATGAAGCTTTTAGCCTTTGCTGATCATTTGATGAAACTGAAGTAAGATGAGAAAATTGTTGGTGTTGGTATTCTTTTTCATGACCGGGGCTGCATTCGCACAAGAATTGCCAGACTCGGTACTAGTCGCTGACTCACTGGAAGTAGTGGAGACGGAGCCGCTGCTGCTAGCAGAAGATTCTGCCCATATTAATTACTATTCCCTTCCCATCGATTGGGAATATATTCCTGGTGATGATGACCCTGTAGTCATTGCTGATCGGTTGCGCTGCATCGAAAAATCCATTCCACTTCACTACAACGAAAAAATTCACGGCTTTATCAATTACTTTACGGTGAAAGACAGAGCCTATACGCGCATGATTATCCAGCGCATGAATTTGTATTTCCCGCTCTTCGAAAAATACTTGAAAGAATATGGCTTGCCCGATGAATTAAAGTACTTGTCTATTATCGAATCAGGATTAAATCCTAAAGCTGTCTCCAGAGCACGGGCCGTGGGCCTTTGGCAATTTATGTCAGCAACGGGCCGCTACTTCGGGTTGCACATTGATTGGTACATTGACGAACGCATGGATCCGGAGAAATCCACCAAAGCAGCCTGCTTATACCTCAAACAACTCTACGGTATGTTTGGTGATTGGGAGTTGGCACTGGCCGCCTACAACAGCGGACCGGGCAATGTGAAAAAAGCCATTCGCAGGGCAGGTTATAAAAAAAGTTTCTGGGAAATCTATCCCTATGTGCCACGCGAAACCCGTTCGTATGTTCCACAATTTGTGGCCATCACCTACACCATGAATCATTTGAGCGAACACAATTTTCTGATGGAAGAGCAAGAGGCTTTTCCAGTAAGTGATACACTTCTTGTCAAAAAATACATGCACCTGCCTACGCTGGCCAAACTTACCAGAAGCTGCATGGAAGACATCCTTAAGTTAAATCCTTCTATTCAACATCAGGCCTTGCCTGATTTACACAAGCCCTACAAGCTGTATGTACCCGTAAGTACAAAGACTACTTTGGAAACTAACCGTTGGGCCATTCTTGACTCTGCGTCTTCCACCGGTAAGAAAGAATTAGAACTTTTAGCCCGTAACTCGCCCGGCAGTACTTATGGAAAAGATAAAATTGTGTACAAAGTTAAGTCGGGCGATGTACTAGGCTCCATAGCCATTCGTCACAATGTGAAAGTTACAGACTTGAAGAAATGGAACAATCTATCCAGCAATACCATTCGCATTGGGCAACGCCTGAACATCTGGACAAAACCAAGTGCCTACGTTAAGAGTCAGGAAAGCATAGCCCTGGCCAAACCCATCCCTGCCTCTAAAACCTATACGGTGCAGTCGGGTGATACGCTGTGGGACATCTCTCAAAAATTTCAAGGACTTACCATTCAAAAGTTGAAAGAGTTGAATAACCTGGAGAATGCTAAAATTCAACCTGGTCAGAAACTGGTCGTTGGCATTTAACATTCTCTCACAGGAAGGGTAGTGTGCACAACTCCATCCGTGACTATTTATACTAGTTTTTGTTATGACTAAAATTCAGTCTATGATCCGTTTTATTCTCCTTTTCACGCTCCTCCCCTTACTCTTTTCCTGCTCTTCGTCCAGCGAAGGCGACAACAGAAGCCTGCCCAACGCTACCGGAAAATCGGGCGATGTGATCATCCTGATGGATTCCTTGCAGTGGAAGGGTGAACTTGGAGAAGCCGTTCGGAATATTTTTTCACAAGAAGTGCCTGGCTTGCCCCGAGAGGAAACTACTTTCAACGTGATCTGGGTTCATCCTAGCAAAAAAATCAAACTGCTGACACAAATACGCAACCTGGTATACGTTTTCACACTGGATCAGGCCAGTGCCGGCACACGTGTAATTACCGACAACCTCTCGCCTGAAACCTTGAACAACATTCAAACTGACACAAGTTTTTTTCTGGTGAATAAGAAGAATGAATACACCAAAGGCCAGGAGGTTATGTATTTATTCGGAAAAACAACTGCGCAATTAGTACATCATTTAAAAAGAGACGGACAACGCATACAAGATTTTTTTAACAATGCAGAAAAAGAGCGCCTGATGGCGAGCATTGTGAAGACGTCCTCCACCAAGAATCACACAGAATTGCTTCGCAAGGATTTTGGATTAACCCTGCATTTTCCAGCAGGATATAAACTAGCGCAGCAAGAAAAGAACTTTGTTTGGTTTCGATCACCAGAGGCAGAAATTGACAGGAACTTCTTTTTAGCACGACAGCCCTACACAAGCGAATACCAATTATTGCCTGACAGTATTCTAGCCTGGAGAGAAGGTATTTGCAGCACGTATATTTTTGAAGATCCGGAAAATCCTCAAAGCTATATTACGACCGAACGTGACATCCCTTTTAAACCCATCAAAGCCAGACAAGTAAATTTCAATGGTGCTTTCGCGATGCAGTTGAAAGGATTGTGGAGAACAAATAACAAAACCATGGGTGGTGCTTTTGTGAGCTATGCCTTTGTCAATACAGCCGATAATTATTTGTATTATCTCGAAGGCTTTGTCTACGCCCCTGGCAAGCCACAGCGCGAGTTGATTCGTGAAATGGAAGCCGTTGCACAAACGTTTGCTCCTGTTACATCCCCCACAAGCACTCATTAACAGGGAACTTTTTGATGTCAGAAAGCATTTCATTCTCAAAACACTCACTATGAATTGGAATTCGCTGAACCAATTAGCGCAACTGGACCGCATCAAAGAAGAATCAAAAAATCATCCGGTACTTATTTATAAGCACAGCACACAATGCAGCATCAGTCGGTCAACCCTTGACCGATTAGAGAGAAATTGGAAAGAGTCAGACATGACAGCCTTAAAACCGTACATGCTGGATCTGCTCTCGTATCGCGATGTTTCGAATGAAATAGTGAATGCTTTTCAGGTAGAGCATGAATCACCGCAAGTGCTTGTGATCAAAAATGGAGAAGTCGTCTACCACACTTCACATTTTGGCATTGACTACAAATCGCTACTTCCCTTCGCTAAAAATTAAAATTCACGGTCTGCTTTACTGAGTCTGCAAGACTTAAGGCCACGGGACAGGTAAGGGCGGCTCGTTTTAGCTTCTCCTTTTGTATATCCGTAGCCTCTAACGTGGGGTGTGTAAACGTGACTTGTATTTCTGCGATTTTACGCGGGTTAGCACTCATCACTTTTACAACATCTGCCTTTAAACCCGCAAGGTTAATGTTTTCACGTTCTGCTAGCTGCCCCATAATCGTCATCATACAACTGCTAAGCGCAGCAGAAACCATATCCGTTGGACTGAACGCTTCTCCTTTTCCGTTGTTATCTAGCGGAGCATCAGTGATTACTTGTTGTCCGGATCGGGTGTGAGTGGCCTCGGTGCGGAGAGAACCTAAATAAAGTGTTGTAGCAGTGGTCATTAAACTAATGGTTTGAAAATAGCGTTAGCAGGTGTAGATTTACTTATCCCAAAAGTACAGATGCGTAGCTTACTTTTTTTCTTTTTGCTGATAATATCTCTGAAGGCAGCTGCCCAAACGCAGGACAGCTATGAGTATCAATCTGAATTTACATGGGGCATTAATAAAAACACTTCCGGGGGGCTTATTGGTGGTCTCACCTTCAAAAAAGCTCGCAAACTGAAGAATGATAGAATTCTCGAAACCTTCGGGTTAGAGATTATGAATGTAAAGCATCCGCAAGAGGTTAGGGAAAATGCGATTATTTCAGGGAATCTATTCATCTACGGAAAAAGAAACTACTTATATACCCTACGCTTACAGTATGGTCGCGACCTTATTTTATTTAAAAAAGCCCCACAACAAGGCGTTGAAATAAAAGCTGTTTTTGCCGCAGGACCTAGTTTGGGCATTATCGCACCTTATTATATAGAGTACGAAGACGAAAACGGGAATTTTTCCAGCTATGCCCAATATTCTAAAGAAGCTCATCCTCAACCAGACAAAATCTTGGGATCTGGCAGACTTTTTCAGGGCATTGGCCAATCAAGCCTGGCTGTAGGCCTTAACTTGAAAGCCGCCATTAATTTTGAACTGGGTACCATAAAAAGTCAGGTAACGGGTTTTGAAGCCGGTTTTTTATTGGACACATACGCAAAAAAAATCGAGTTAATGCAGGATGCTAAGCAGTACGCAGCCTACCCTACTCTCTTTATTACCCTCTTCTACGGAAGCAGAAAGTAGATTCATAAAATTCTTCCTTTGTGTTTGTGACCTTTTTTTATATTTGGGATTCTATTCCAAAAACATACTAAACCTATGGAAGCCAAAAAGACAGAAAAAGCCGATTTGACCAATAAAACATGGCTTTTCTTTAACATCGGCCTAACAGCAAGCTTACTCGTGGCCGTTATGGCCTTTGAGTATAAAAACTACGATGACACCGGTGTAAAAGATCTGAATAAAAACACCAATCAGATGGAAGAGATCTTAGAGGTCCCTCCTACTGATCAGCCACCACCACCACCACCAAAAATTCAGCAGCCTCAAATTGTAGAGGTTCCGGATGAGGAATAGATTGAGGAAGAGATTAAAGTGGAGTTCGATGTGGAGGTAACAGAAGACACGAAAGTGGAAGAAATTAACATACAAGCTGTAGAAGAGCCTAAAGAAGAAGTTGACGAAATCTTTACAGTCGTAGAAGAAACCGCCACTCCAAAAGGGGGTATGCAGGCTTTCTACGAATACGTAGGGAAGAAATTAAAGTATCCTGCACAGGCCCGAAGAATGGGTACCGAAGGAAAAGTATTCGTTCAATTCGTTATTAACAAAGACGGTTCTATCTCAGACGTAGTCGCTATCAAAGGAATTGGTGCGGGTTGTGATGAAGAGGCCGTTCGTATTATTCAAGCGTCTCCAGCCTGGACTCCCGGTAAGCAACGTGGTAAAGCAGTTAAGCAAAGAATGGTATTGCCGATCACCTTCAAGCTCGGATAAGAACTTAAGATCATCAATTTTTCAAATAAAAAGCCTCACCATCTGGTGGGGCTTTTTTGTTCCCAGGAGTTATTTAAGTGTACCTCCGCTATTTGTAACGAAAGCTTCTATTTTTCCCAGTATTCTTTAACCGCTTCTTTCCATCCTTCACCATGCTTTAAGTAAAGAGCTGTATTAATCAGCATGGTGTTTTTAGTAGTGTCCATCTTTTCGGCAATGGAAATTAAGGTGTCGTAGAATTGCTGAGGATGTTGCTTTGCTAAGGTTAACAACTGTTCTTCTGCTCCACCAGCAGTAGCGGATACAGACTGTGGAGATGTTGTTGGTTTTAATTTATCGCTTAGTGAGGCGGGTGCTACAATGGAATGTGCTTCCTGCTGGAGAAACTGATCAAGGTCGTTTAGCGGATTCTTTTTCATACTCGAACCATTTTAGAATTAACTTCTTCAGACTTGTTCAATCTGAAGTAGGAGTTATTATTTGCTATAAATATTTTAAGATCTCCTTCATTACAGGTGTGTATTCTTTCTCTGCATGAATGGTGCTGAAGTTAACATAGGCGTTTTTCTGCGGCACCATTACTTCCAGCACGATGGCACTTATCTTACTCAGTGTTTCTTGCACGGTTTTCAGCCGTGTAAAGCTGTGAATGCGATTGGGTAACACTAAAATTTTTAATCCGGTGTTAATGTTTTTAGCGGGCAATAAATCGGTGACTGTTTGGTAAGTCACCAGTAAATCATTTTGTGTGAGACTGGTGGGAACCACCACTGCATTGCTTACCAGGCAAAGTTTCTTAATTCCCTCGTCTGTCGTTTTACCGGCACTGTCTACAATAATGAAATCGTAGGTTTGGTTGTTTCTAACAGCCTGTAATTCATCGGCTACATTCCCATCCTGCGAGCCCACAATATCAAACACAGCCACACCATTTTCTTTGGCTGCTTCCATTTTACGCAAGGTGTTGAGGGTGTAGTTAGTGTCGGTCTCTACCAGCATTACCTTATTGCCAGCAGCATGAAGAGACGTGGCCAGGTTAATGGCATTGGTAGTTTTACCGGTGCCACCTTTGCGGCTGATGAAGGAGATTATCTTGGTCATACGAATAATTCAAAATTTAGAATTTCAAATGCAGAATTGAAAGCCTTTCGGCAAATCATTCTTCAAATCTCGAATTCTGAAATCCTAAATGTTAAACTAAATCGTACGATTTACATCGAATTTTTCGAGGTAATCGGCTACTCTTCGAACCACGCTTCCGCCTAGGGATCCGTCCACTACGCGATGGTCGTAGGAGTGCGATAAGAACATTTTATGTCGAATCGCAATGCTGTCGCCATAAGGTGTCTCGATAACAGCAGGCTTCTTTTGCACTGCGCCCAAGGCCATAATACCTACTTGCGGTTGCATGATGATGGGGGTACCCATCACGTTGCCAAAAGAACCCACGT
>LNEN01000298.1 GCA_001464155.1 Cytophagales bacterium Ga0077538
CATTTTTGTAAACAGCAATCAGATGAAGCGAATCATTTCTTTTCAGTGGAAGATACTAACGGGATTATTTTTGTGTTCCTCACTTAGTGCTATTTCTGCTTTTTCCCAATCCGCTTTTTCTTTTTTGAATGCACCAGCGCACGCACGGTTGGCTGCGTTAGGAGGTGTTAACATTTCCCTCACCGACAGAGACGTAAATCTCTTTACGAATAACCCGGCCCTGGCAGGCGATACACTGGATGGTGTCGCTTCCGCCTCCTATCAATTTTACATCGCAGACATTGGTCAGTCAACTGCGAGTTATCAACATCGTTTTAAAAAGGTGGGGTCTGTGGCCTTCAATGTGCAGCACATCAACTACGGTACTATTAAAAGTTATGATGCCTCCGGTGCTGAACTCGGTGATTTTTATTCCAGAGAAACGGCCCTTACAGCAGGTAAATATTTTTCTCGAATCTCGCTGGCTACAACGCTACGGCCATGGCTATGGATGTTGGAGGGTTGTTTATTCATCCTAAAAAAAATGTTACCCTTGCCCTAGCAATTAAGAATTTGGGATTTACGCTTGCAGACTATTCAGAGGGTAGCTCGTCCTCCCTGCCTTTCGATGTGCAGGTGGGGAGTACCTTTAAGCCAGAGCATATGCCTTTTCGATTTTCAATTACCGCCTTTAACTTGACAGATTTTGATGTTCCTGAAATAGAAGGAGAGGAGGCCAGCACCACCGATAAAATTGTTCGCCATTTAAATATTGGTACGGAGTTGTTGTTGGGCAAGAATGTAAACGTTCTGCTTGCGTACAATTTTCAAAAAAGACAGGAGTTGAGAGTAGCCGAGACCGGAGGAGGTGCAGGCTTTTCGGTGGGTTTATCTATGACGATAAAGAACATTGAACTGGTGGTAAGTCGTAGTAGCTATGGACCTCAAAAAGCTGCCTACGGATTTACACTTGCTGCAAATACGAAAACACTACTGCGAAAGCGCACAACGATATGATGGATGCCAGCTATTTAACACCACAGCAAATTGTGGTTGAATTGGATAAATATATAATTGGACAGCATGAAGCCAAACGCAATGTGGCTATTGCCTTACGCAATCGCTGGAGAAGGATGAATGTGAAAGGCGAAATGCGAAGTGAAATTATCCCCAATAACATTCTGATGATTGGTGCTACCGGAGTAGGGAAGACAGAAATTGCCCGCAGGCTTGCAAAAATTGCTGATGCTCCATTTGTAAAAGTCGAAGCGTCAAAGTTTACAGAAGTGGGCTATGTAGGCCGTGATGTAGAAAGTATGGTGCGCGATTTAGTAGAGCAATCGGTGAATATGGTGAAAGCCAAACGCAAGGAAGAAGTGAAAGAAAAAGCGAACCTGGCAGCGGAAGAAATTATCTTGGATGCACTCATTCCCCCGCTTAAAATACAGACCCCAAAGACTACCGGGTTTTCCAGCACAGCTGAAACACCTGCCAGTGACGAAGAATTGAATGAACGGACACGTAACCTGTTTCGCGAGAAGATAAAAAATGGTGAGTTAGAGGAACGCAAAATTGAAATCAACATTAAGGGAAGCTCGGGGTCTAATGTAGGCATGATCGGTGCGGGTATGATGGACGATACCTCCATGATGAACCTGCAGGAGATGTTGAATGGCATGATGCCGAAGAAAAGTAAAAAGAGAAAAGTAACGGTAGGAGAAGCGCGCAGAATTTTGTTTGAAGAAGAGGTGACCAAACTCATTGACATGGATGAGGTGAAGGAGGAGGCCATCAAGCGGGCGGAAGATGCAGGGATTATTTTTATCGATGAGATTGATAAGATCGCTTCAGGTCATGGCAAAGGAAGTGGACCGGATGTCAGCCGCGAAGGCGTACAGCGTGATCTGCTTCCAATTGTGGAGGGCACTTCTGTCAACACGAAACATGGAGTTATTAAAACAGATCACATCTTGTTTGTGGCAGCAGGAGCTTTTCACGTGTCAAAACCTTCGGACTTGATTCCTGAATTGCAAGGACGCTTTCCGATTCGCGTAGAGCTTACCAATCTTACCAAAGACGACTTCATACATATTTTAACAGATCCCCGTAACGCACTCACTAAGCAATACCAGGCTTTGTATGAAGCGGAAGGTGTAAACCTTGAGTTTTCGGAGGATGCTATTGAGGAAATTGCCCAGACAGCTTTTGCGATCAATGCAGAGGTGGAAAACATTGGTGCGCGCAGGTTGCAAACGGTCATGAGTCGCTTGTTGAATGAATTTTCTTTTGATATACCAGACAAAATCGGCTCCAATGCAAAAATCCTGATCACGGCAGAGCTCGTGAAGGAGAAACTGAGTGGTTTGGTGAAGAATCGTGATTTGAGCGAATATATTCTCTAGTCATGCGAATCGTTCTGCTTCTTTTGGTGTTAGTTACGACAACTTGTTTTGGACAAGACAATGTTGAAATAACCCTTACACCCTCTGAAGATTCAGTTAAGTCCAAAGCAAAAAGTCAGCGCGATTCAATTCGCGCTAAATACGTAAAAACCTTTCCGGATCATTTTTTTGTATGGCCCGTAATTAAGAGACGCACGCTACAGGTGGAAGCAAAAAGCTTAATAGACACCAATCATAAAATCACTTTTAAACCCAACAATTCTGTTAGCATTGGCATGGGGTGTTATGTATTTGAAGTTGCAGTTGAAGTGGCCTTCGCAGTGCCCATAGAGGAACAAAGCACCTATAAATATGGTAAGACAGATGCTTCAGATTTACAACTGAATGTGATTGGAAAATATTGGGGACTCGATGTGTACCGCCAGAAGTACCAAGGTTTTTATACGGATGATTCAGCTTCACCTATTCTACGTGATGAACCATTTCCTCAACGTTCGGATATCGAAACAAGAAATTTTGGAGTTTCAGGTATTTATACTTTTAACCGAGATAAGTTTTCACTTCGGTCGTCCTTCAACTTTGCAGAACAACAGTTGTTCAGTCGGGGTTCTTGGTTTATAAGTGGCACGTTCAATTCTTTTAAAATGGATGGCGACTCAATCATTCTCACCGTTGATGATCCTGAGCGTTTTAGTAAAGTTTCTGATTTTTTAAGCTTACG
>LNEN01000299.1 GCA_001464155.1 Cytophagales bacterium Ga0077538
GATCAAAGAGAACGGTATCTCCATTTACCGTCCACAGGAAAATGTAAAGGTGTTAGAGGATGGTCGTGCCAACTACGACATTGCCATGCCTTCTACCGATACGGCCACCGTTGAAGAAGGCGAGGCATCAGCTTTCTCCTTTGGTATCGACCATTGGGAAGTTGTAGAAGGTACTGTTGTGTATGACGATCAGTCCATGCCCTATAACCTTCAGATCATAGGTCTTAATCACAACGGAAGCGGAGATTTTAGTCAGGACGTATTTGATCTTAAAACCTTTACATCAATCGATACCATTACCACTTCTTATGATGGCGTGGAATACCTTACCGATAAACGGGCAGAAATTGATGCAGTGATTCAGATCAGCGAAGACTTCTCCAAGTACACCTTTAAAGAAAACAAGGCGAAGCTCAATGACTTTGCCATGAGCTTTGATGGCTGGTTCAAGATGAACGAGAACGACTTTGGAATGGACATCGCCTTCAAGAGTCCGGAGAATACGTTTAAGAGTTTGCTCTCGCTGGTTCCGGGTATCTACACAAAAGATTTTAATGGGATAGAAACCAATGGAGACTTATCCTTCGGTGGTTTTGTAAAAGGTACGTACAGCGATACGCAAATGCCGGCCTTTAATGTGGCCTTGTTGGTGAAGGATGCCATGTTCAAATATCCTGACTTGCCCACCGCAGTTAACAACATCAACCTCGACATGTTGGTAGATAACAAAGACGGTGTGATTGAAAACACCATGGTGGACATTAAGAAGTTCCACATGGACTTTGGTTCTAATCCTGTTGACGCAAGCTTGTTAATTGAAAACCTGCGCGATTACAGAATGAAAGCCAACTTGGCCGCTAAGCTGAACCTGGCAGAACTCACCTCCATGTTCCCAATCGAAGGGTTGGAGATGAAGGGTTCTTTTGCTGCGGCTATAAAAGCCGAGGGTGTGTATGATAGCATCAACAAAATTATTCCGGTGGTAGATGCGACTATGTCCTTAAGCAATGGTTACGTGAAGTCGTCTGAGTTCCCGATGCCGATTGAAAGCTTAGGGTTTTCGTCCAGCATTAAAAACACTTCGGGTAAAATGACTGAGACCTTCATTAGCGTAAAAGATCTTGGACTTGTATTAGATGGTGAAAAATTCACTTCCGATATGACCTTGCAAAACCTTGACAACTATACCTGGGATGTGAAAGCAACGGGGGGTATAGACCTGGAGAAGATCACGAAGATTTTCCCCTTGGAGGGAATGAGCCTTGCCGGTAAAGTAGTGGCAGACATTCGTACACAAGGAAAGATGAGCGACCTGGATGCCGAGCGTTACGATAAATTACCTACGAGCGGAAAGGCTTCCCTGAAAGATTTTAAATACACCGCAACGGATCTTCCGTATGCCGTTACCATTGCACAATCCGGAATGGTGTTCGATCCGAAGAAAATTGAATTGACGAATACAACCGGTACGATTGGGAAGAGTGACTTCACGGTCACCGGAGCCGTATCGAATTACTTAGGTTATATTTTTGGTGAGAACGAAACCATCAAGGGCAATGTAGATTTCGCTTCTACCTTGTTGGACTTAAATGAATTTATGGCGGAAACAGAAACTGCGGAGACAACCGAAACAGATACCGCTTCTTTTGGTGTGATTCCGATTCCGGAGAATATCGATTTCGTACTTCACTCAACGGTAGCCACAACCAAGATGATGGACTACGTGATCACCAATGCCAAAGGAGACATCATTTTAAAAGACGGCATTGCCAATATGAAAGGCTTAACCTTCAATATGCTGGGCGGTGCTTTTGGCATTGATGGCAGTTACAATGCGAAAGACATCAATCATCCTCAGTATGATCTAGCCTTGAAAATTGAAAAACTTTCTATTCAACAATCCGCTGCATCGTTTTCAATGGTAAAGACCTATGCACCCATTGCCGGTTTAGTGAATGGTGATTTCTCTACAGACTTTAAATTAAAAGGAGAGTTAACACAAGACATGATGCCTAACATGGCTACTGTCAATGGTGCGGGTCTCATCAAGATTGCGAAAGCTGCGTTGAAAGATTCGAAACTTGTGTCGGGAGTTACTTCGTTAACCAAGTTGGATAACACCAGCGAAGTGACGATGAAAGACGTGCTCATGTCTGCTTCTATTAAAGATGGAAGAATGAGTGTACAACCTTTTGATGTAAGCATGGGCAGTTACAAAACCACCGTGGCAGGAAGCACAGGCTTGGATGGTTCTATCGACTATACGTTGAAGATGGATGTACCCGCGAACAAATTGAGTTCTTCTCTGGCAGGCTTCACCAATAAGTACACCGGTTCTACTACCGATCCGAACAAGCCAGTGCCGGTAACCATTGGCGTGGGCGGTAACTATGCCAACCCTACTACTAAACTGATGATGGCAGAGCAGAAGGAGCAAGTGAAAGAAGCGGCCACCGTTGCTGCGAAACAGGAGGCTACCAAGCAAGCCACCGAGTTGGCAAAGGGAACAGAGGCAGAGAAGCTGGTGAATTCAGTTTTAGGTGGAGGAGATAAGACCAACACAACCGCTACCGACAGTGCCAAGGCACCGGCTACAAAAGAAGATTTAAGTAAAAAAGTACAAGAAGAGGCTGCTAAGAAAGTGCAGAACTTGTTGAAGAAAAAGAAGAACTAAGAGTTAAGTATTTATAAGGAGACCTGTTGGTAAAAACTGACAGGTCTTTTTTATTCTTCAAGATGCAGCTCTTTCGAATTTGTAAACAGCTGTTCCGAATTTGCAATTCGGGATAGTATCATTGATCTAAGGCAGGGTCACAGACCCTGCGATAGAGCTTCCGAATTACAAATTCGGAAGAGCAGAGTTATAAATTCAGAAGAGCAGAATAGGACGGTGGCAATAGTGAACAGGTGTATGACGAGCGCGCAAGTGTACGGTGTCGTCCGCGCATCTGTACTGCAACGAGTGCGCATCGTGCCGAAGGCGAACGTGTAATAGGACGGTGACAATAGTGAACAGGTGTATGCCGAGTGTGCAAGTGTACGGTGTCGTCCGCGCATCTGTACGGCAACGAGTGTGCATCGTGCCGGAGGCGAACGTGCAATAGGACGGTGGCAATAGTGAACAGGTGTATGCCGAGTGTGCAAGTGTACGGTGTTGTCCGCGCATCTGTACGGCAATGAGTGCGCATCGTGCCGGAGGCGAACGTGTAATAGGACGGTGGCAATAGTGAATTGGTAGATGACAAGTGTGCGATTGTACGGAGGTCATCGCGCATTGGGTCGGAAAGAAGAGTGCAAAAGGTATAGGATGTCGCTGCAGCGGAAGCGGTATGCTATCAAAACAAAAAAGCCCTGAAGATCAGGGCTTTTCGTCACTTGTGTGTACCTCGGGCGGGACTTGAACCCGCACGACTATTACTAGCCACAGGATTTTAAGTCCTGCGTGTCTACCAATTCCACCACCAAGGCAGGTTGTGAAACCTTGTGTTAAAAAAAACCCCTCTCTTGGAGGAGAGGGGTTTGAGCGGGAAACGAGACTCGAACTCGCGACCCCGACCTTGGCAAGGTCGTGCTCTACCAACTGAGCTACTCCCGCTTGGTATCCACCGTAGCTTAAGCGGAGGTGGATTTGTCCATTTCTTATCGAAACGGGATGCAAATTTAGGCAAGCTTTCTAAAAATGCAAACGACTGTTAAAAAATGCTTTCTTTTTACGCATTGTTCTTGGAATACTTGATGTGTTTGGGCACTTCCTTTAAATCCCAGATAAGACCAACGGCCTGAAGTCCACGGAGTATGTAATACGTAATGTCTATCTCCCACCAAAAGAACCCTTGTCTTCCAGCGGTTTCATAATAGTGGTGATTGTTGTGCCAGCCTTCACCCAAGGTTACCAGGGCCAACCACAAACTGTTACGGCTTTCATCACCCGACTCATAGCGCTGGGTACCCACTTTGTGCATGATGGAGTTGATGGAGAAAGTAGCGTGGTAGAGAATAACCGTACTTAAGAAAAAGCCAATTAATAACGTAGACATACCGGCTGCGCTAAACATGGCGAAAATACTACCACCATTCACAATGCCACCGAGGGCAGTGACGACAAGCGCCAGAATTACCGGAGGGACTAAGTAATGTTCATTCAACCAAACCAACTCGGGATACTTGGCATAATCGCCAATTACTTTATAGTCTGTTTTCTTAAAGTCAGGGCCTACGATCCAACCAATGTGTGAATACCAGAAGCCATAAATTTTCATCGAGTGCGGATCAGCCGGAGTATCGCTGTGGCGATGGTGATGACGGTGATGAGCAGCCCACCAGAGTGCACCTTTTTGTGCTGTAGTCTGCGACATAAAGGCAATCACAAACTGAAACCAACGAGAAGTTTTATACGATTTATGAGCGAAGTAGCGATGGTAGCCCCCCGTTACCCAAAACATGCGAATGAAATAAAGCACGCCACACACAATCCAATCGAAAAGAGTGGCCCCTGTGTAAAGGGCAGCTAAGGGCAATAAGTGCACAAGAGCAAAGGCAATTTCTTGCTTGAGGTTGGGCTTGTTTCGTACCTCGGGGGTCATGCTTACGTCTGTCATTTCTGAATGGTTTCGCCTTACAAAAATCGCTTCTTAATCGGTAAAACGAACACAGACTGGGATTAATTCTTAAGTCAGGTAGGATTAAGTGATTTTTTGCCAAATCTGGCATAAAAAGCCCGAAAAATTATCTAAGTAAAGAGTCAGATAAGCCGTATCTTTGTTGCCTTGAATCCTGCACAAACCATAACCTTGTATCAACCCTTGCTGCACACCATTGCCTATAATTTGGTGCGCTCGAAAGCCGATGCTGAAGACATTGTTCAGGAGACTTTTCTGAAATGGCTGAGCATCGATCAGCAAAAAATTGAAAACACGAAGGCGTATTTGATAAAAGCCGTTACCAATAACTGCCTCAATCATCTCAATTCCTTGAAAAGGAAGAAAACGGAATACCTTGAGTCATTTCATTTGCCAGAGTTTTTGCAGAAATCCAAAGAGACAAACCTCTCTAAGCTAGATGAGGAGGTAAACCTGAAAGTGGCGTTTACGGTCTTAAACACCAAGCTGGAACCGTTGGAAAGGGCTGTTTTCCTCTTAAAGGAGGTCTTCGATTTTGATTATGATTCGCTGCAGGTGGCCTTGGATAAAAAGAAGGATCATTGTCGCCAGTTATTAAGTCGCGCGAAGAAGAAGTTAAACGAAGAGACGGCCAAAATGCATTTTGACCTTCCGGATACAGCTAAAATGATGGAAAGCTTCAAAAGTGCCTGCGACCTGAACAATGCTTCCGACTTCATAGATCAGCTCAAAAAGGACATTTCTACCACCCTTCGAAAGAAATTTTAAAATTCTTTCACATTTCTGTCACAAATCAATCCGTCACTTGTCTTACAGGCTCATTCAGGCACGTAGTGTCATGCGTGATTTGTTTAACATTTAACCTATTCCTACAGAATGGCCGTAATTTTCACCTTTTTCGCAGCACATTGGTATTTGTCGCTGTTTTTCCAAACGTTCTTCTTGCATCGCTATGCTTCTCACAAGGCCTTTACGATGAACAAGACCACCGAAAAGATTTTCTATGTATTGACCTGGATATTCCAAGGGTCCAACTATTTAAGCCCTTATGGCTATGGCGTCATGCACCGCATGCACCATGCTTACGCGGATACTGAAAACGATCCACACTCACCCAAGTACGATGAGACCATCTGGAACATGATGTGGAAGACCAAAACAATTTATTCTGATATCGCGAATAAGAAGTTTATTCCCGATGCACGCTTTACAGAAGGAGTGCCTAACTGGGAAGCCTTTGATAAGTTTGCGCGCTCATGGCCGTCACGTATTTTCTGGGGCTTAGTATACACGTCTATGTATGTGATGTTCGCTACCCAGTGGTGGTTATGGTTGTTGTTGCCCTTGCAATTTTTAATGAGCCCTATTCACGGTGCCATTATCAACTGGTTTGCGCACAAGTATGGCTATCGCAATTTTGAAGTGGGAGATACCTCACGCAACTTCCTGCCTACCGATGTTTTGATGATGGGCGAAAGCTATCACAACAATCACCACAAATATGGCTCACGCGCCAACTTTGGTGGCATCCGTTGGCACGAGATTGACCCTACGTATCAGGTCATAAAAGTGTTGAATGTGTTGGGCATCATTAAGCTTACCAAGCAAAAGGAAATTAACCTGGAAGCAGTTCAAAAAGCCGCGTAATCGGCTCCTTTTGAGGCTTTTAAAACTTTAGGCAGGATTGTAATTAATTCTGCCTATTTTTGTGCCTTAATTATTTTAACACAATTATCACATCACAAATGAAACAAGGAACAGTAAAGTTCTTTAACCAGACCAAAGGTTTTGGCTTTGTTAAGGAAACAGCAACAGGTGAAGAGTTTTTCGTTCACGTATCAGGTCTAGTTGACGAGATCCGCGAAAACGATGCTATCACTTTTGAAGTACAGCAAGGTAAGAAAGGCTTAAATGCCGTAAAGGTTCGTTTAGCCAACTAATTTTATATTAGTAACAAAACACGAAAGCCCCGCCTTATAACGGGGCTTTTGATTTTCTCTCCCTCTGTCACGTTGAGCCTGTCGAAACGTGTTCCCCCTCAATGGCCTTCGACAAACTCAGGCTGACATTCCGAAAAACAACTAACTACTACAGTGACATTCCACGATTTCAACTTTGAAGCGCGTTTGGCCGAAGGCCTCGACTCGATGAACTACACCAAGCCTACCCCTATTCAGGAGCAGGCCATCCCACTTATTTTACAAGGGCACGATTTAATTGCCTGTGCCCAAACGGGTACCGGAAAAACAGCTGCCTACATTTTGCCAGTGTTGCATAAAATGATCAATTCCGATCATCGACATCTCAACACATTGATCATAGCGCCAACGCGTGAATTGGCGCAACAGATCGATCAGCAGATTGAAGGCTTTGCTTATTTCACAGGTGTAAGTTCCATACCGGTTTACGGTGGTGGAGATGGTGCCACCTGGGATCAGCAAAAAAGAGCCCTCGAACGCGGAGCAGATATGATCATCGCAACTCCGGGTCGATTAATCGCCTTACTGGCATCAGGCACTATTGATCTGTCACACTTACAACATTTGATTTTAGATGAAGCCGATCGAATGCTCGACATGGGTTTCTATGACGACATTGTAAAAATTATCAACTACCTGCCGAAGAAAAGACAAACGCTCTTGTTCTCAGCTACCATGCCTCCGAAGATCCGGCAATTGGCTACGAAGATTTTAGTCAATCAAAAAGAAATCAACATTGCCATCTCTAAACCAGCGGCTGGTATTTTACAACAAGCCTATGTAGTATACGATGCACAAAAGATGCCGTTGATCAAGCACATCCTTACGGCCGATACCTACAACAGTGTGATTATTTTTTGCTCTACCAAAGATGGGGCAAAAGCCTTAGACCGCTCGTTTCAAAAAACCGGCTTGAAGGCAAGTGCCTTTCATTCCGATCTGGAGCAAGCAGAGCGCGAAGAAATCATGCGTGCTTTTAAGAGCAAGCAAATCAATATCATCATTGGTACCGATGTGCTTTCGCGCGGTATTGATGTGGATGGAATCGACTTGGTTATCAATGCCGATGCCCCGCCCGATCCGGAGGATTACATCCACCGTGTGGGCCGTACCGCTCGTGCCGAACGAACAGGCACCGCCATCACCCTTATTAATGAAAGAGATCAACGAAGATTTTTCAGCATTGAAAGTCTGATCGGACAAGAGATTCCAAAATTGCCCTTGCCGGCTGAGTTGGGTGAAGGTCCGGTCTACGAGCCGGAGACAAAAAAGAAAAGCGTAGGATTTAACAAGGGTGGAAAGTTTAGAGGCAAGAAGGGTGTTGTAAAGAGAAGGTAGAAGAGATTCTGCACCTGCATGACTTGTTATTTTTTAGGGCATTCGCTCTAAGTGAATTGCCAATAAAGTATCTTTCACACGATGAAGCATTGGTTGTTTCTGTCGGCAATTTTCTTCGTGGTGGTATATTCCGATGTACGCGCCCAAGCTCCTTCATTTTCGCCTACGGCACTGCTCTCTCAGGGGTCGGTGTATCAATGGTCAGGAGAGAATGGTCTCATCTCTAACAACATTACATCGGCCATTCAATCCTCCGAAGGCTTTATCTGGATCACAACCTATAATGGTATCATGCGCTTTGATGGCAAGCGCATTATCGTTTACGATCGCTCCACACTTCCTTTTTTAGAGACAGATGCCTTCTACCGTGTCTATGAAGATGGGAGAGGGACTTTGTGGTTTGCTTCTCAGGGCAGTGGCATTACGATCTACCGGAACAAGAAATTTTCTCCGATGGAAGCGGTAGGACGGTACCGTACTCATCGGATCCAATAATGAAGGGCTCTATCGCTTAAGTCCATCGCACCATCTTGAAAAAATTTCAGATCCTCAACTGGATGCTATCAGCATTCTCGATATAGCCAAAGATGAAAGTGGTAAGCTTTGGCTTGCCACAGATGGTAATGGATTGGTTTCGTATGATGGTTCACGGTTTGATTATTACACAGAGAAAAAGGGCTTACTCAGCAACACCATCAACGCTGTGGCGGTTAGCAGAACTAATGAGGTGTTGATCGGCACCACCGATGGACTTAATGTGTTGCGCAATGGAAAAGTAGAAACAGAGGAGTTTCTTCGAAATGTTCCCATCAACGACCTTAGCATCGATGAACTAAACAGAAAATGGATTGCTACAGAAAATGGATTGGCGCGTATTAATAGGAATAATACGCTGCGCGAGTTTGTTAACAGACGAAATGGATTTCCCTTTTCCCGGTTGAATGCCATTGCGCGCGATGCCGAAGGGAGCTTGTGGATAAGCACTGGCCGTGATGGTCTGCTGCAAGTGCGTGAAACAGGCATTATGAACATTGGAGAAAAACAAAATATCTCTAACAAGCGCGTCAACATTGTTGTAGAGGGAAACAAAAAACAATTTTATATAGGTACCGATGTAGGTACCATTGATGTTTATGTAGGTGGAGAACTGAGGCCACTGTCACTAAGCACAGATTTAATAGACGCAGGAATACGAGACATTTGCGAGGATGAAAAGGGTGTGCTGTGGATAGCTTCCTATAAAGGGATTCTTCGCAAGCAAGGTGCCAACGAAAAACTGTTGACAGAAAAAGACGGCATGCCTTCCATTGACATGCGGAGAATTCTCCGTGACCCTCAAAACAATTTGTGGTTTGCCTCGCGTTCTGGGGGCTTGGTAAAATACTCACCCTCGCTTAACAAGGTGCTAAAGCTGTACAACAAGGATAATGGGTTAGGATCGAACTATATTCTTTCACTTGAGCAAGATCGTGCTGGAAATATTTATGTAGGTACGCATAGCGGAGGAATGACCATCATACAACCGGATGGCAGCAGTGTGACGTATCACCTAACGGCTGATGATGGAGGTGTATTGATTTTTAATATTCACATTGACAGCGAAAACAATATATGGCTCATCAGTAACATTGGCCCGTTTCTATTCAAGAATAATCAGTTCGTAAAGATTAACCTCACTTCAGTAAACAAAGGAGAGACCTACTTTGATTGGTTGGAAGACGTCAATAGAAATGTGTGGATCACCACGAATCTGGGGGTATTAAAGATTGAAAGAAAAGCCCTCGATGAATTTTTGGCAGGTACCAACCCACAGGTGCCGGTTAAACTTTTCGATCATCAGGACGGAATGCAGAATAAGGAATGCACGGGGGCCACGCGTTCCTTAATCTCCTCCACAGGCAAATTATGGATACCTACCATTGCCGGTGTTTCTGTTTTTTATCCAGAACAGATTGTGGAAAACAAAACACCCCCTCAGGTATATGTAACGGACCTGGTCACTGATAGCGGAGTTTTTGAGAGTGATACAGTGGTGGTGACACCCGGAAACTTGCGCTATGTTTTTAACTACACGGCTCTAAGTTACCTGGCTCCCTCCAAAATAAAATTCAGGTATAAACTGGATAAGGTAGATCAGGATTGGGTGGAGGCGGGCAGCAAACGCGAAGCAGAGTATACCAATCTATCCCCAGGCACGTATGTGTTTCGCGCGTTGGCTTGTAACAGCGATGGTGTGTGGAATACGGTTGGGGCGAGCAAGGTTGTAATCGTACAACCCTTCTTTTATCAGACGGCCTGGTTCTATCTGGTAAGTGGCTGTATTATTTTTCTGCTACTCTATGTGCTTTACCGGTGGAGGATATATGTTGTGGAGAGAAGGAACACAGAGTTGAAAAAATTAAACAGCGAATTGGACCGCTTTGTATACAGTGCCTCGCATGATTTGCGCGCGCCTCTCTCCTCCATTCTTGGCTTGATTGCCGTGGCCAGACTGGATCAGCACAAAAACGTGGACGAGTATTTATCCCTTATCGAAAAAAGTATTCATAAACTCGATGGATTTATTAGGGACATCATTGATTTCTCCAGAAACTCCCGCACTGATCTGATAACAGAGCCCATTCCTTTTCAGTCTATGATCGAAGAGATTGTTGAAGAATTGAAATACATGGATGAAAGGGGAGATATTGAGAAGAGTATAGAGGTTAACGGAACGGGAATTTTTTATAGCGACAAAAAAAGATTAGCCATCGTGTTGCGCAATCTTATCTCAAATGCCTACAAATACCACCGACAGTATGCAGAGAATCGGTTTTTAAAAGTTGAAGTAACGTATGATGAGACCAACGCCACAATTAAAGTGGTGGATAATGGAATTGGCATCGCCAGCGAGCACCTGCCTTTTATTTTTAACATGTTTTACCGGGGTACAGAAACCAATAAGGGTTCAGGCTTAGGTTTGTATATTGTTAAGGAAACAGTAGAGAAGATAAAAGGAAGCATTACGGTAGAGTCCAAAGTGGATAAAGGAACTACCTTTAAACTGATTCTTCCCTCCATTAAAGGAGTTAGTTGAAAATAGCCTGTCTGTTTTTTATCTTTAACAATCATTATGATTCCTACTCAAAATCAGGCACTCGTTGGTGTAATGGCAGGCATACTCATTATCTTCCTGATAGCAGGTATTGTTTTCTACAAAATAATGTGGAAGCAATTCAGAACAAAGCTGCAGATGTTTTCGCAGCGAATGGATGCTGCTGCCGTACAGCAAGAAATTGATAAAGCCGTTTTAAAGGAACGCAATCGCATTTCGAAAGTCATACACGATGAAGTGGGCAACAAACTTATTGCGCTGCTTTTTGAACTCGATAGAAATTTCAAACAAGAATCTTTTGGTATTGCAGGCACCCAATTGCTCTGGCAACTTTCCAGAGAATTGAAGGTAAGTATTGAAGATACGCGCACCCTGGTACGTGAGCTTTCTTCTTTTGAGTTAGACAGTAATGGAGTTGCCGGTGAATTAAAAAAATTCTGCGAGTCTAAAGATGGTTTTTACGGAGTTACCGTGGGCTTTGCGGGCTTTTCTGGAGCCAAGCGTTTTGAGTTAGAAAAAGAGAAAGAGGTGGTGGCGATGGTAAAAGAGCTAGTGTATAATAGTTTTAAATATTCGGGGTGCTGGCACATTGACATTGCACTGACGTGGGACTGGGAAAGTAAAAAGCTAATTGTAGAAGTGAGTGACGATGGCTATGGGCTCAGAACAGAAGATATGCGGCAGGCAAAAGATTCTGGATTAGTCGGGATGCAAAGCCGCTGTGAACGAATTGGGGCTCAACTTGAACTGATAAAAGTAAAAAGAGGAACGTGCGTTCAAATTATTGTTCCCCTATAACCAACCTATTCCGTTTTTGGAAACAAAGGCCAACAGCTCACTGGTGCTTTGTGTGTGCGTAAGTTCGAGCATGTCTCTTTTATAAGAGTTTACGGTATGCAAACTCATGTGTAAAGCTTCAGCAATTTCTTTTGCCGAGCTTCCCTTTAACAACAGTTCGAGTACTTGTTTATGCCGCTGCGCGAAATGGATGGAGGGGACCATCTTTACATCCTTGCCGTAGAGGTTGAGTGTTTTTTCCACCGCTTCACAATAATATGTTTCTCCACTGGAGACAATTCTTACCGCTTTCTCCAACTCGTCCGAATCAGTATCTTTTAAGACAATGCCATGAACACCCAAGCGATGCAAGGCAATCAGGAGTGCTTCACCCGAATGATTGGTGAGCATAACGATGCGTATGTGAGGATAATCGCGTAAGATGATTTTGGCAATCTCTACCCCATTTTTACCGGGTAGATTTACATCCAACATCAGAATATTGTATTCACGTTGTTGCAGTTTTACGAGCACTTCCTCACCGTTTGCTGCGGTATCCACGTTGGTAATCCACCACCATTTACTAATGAGGGCCGCTACGGAGACACGCAGTAATTTCTCATCATCACACAAAAGTAATTTCATACCGGGGAATGTTTGAAATTTTGTAATGCAAAGTACCTTATTTCTAAGGTATAACACACACCCTAAAAGTAAGGTATTTAAGTACAAGTGCTTTTTTTGCAAGAAAAACTTAAATTAAGATTGTTTCAAAGTATCCTGTTCGTACTGATTTGGTATAAATCTTAAAGCGTTGAAAAACGGATCTAAAATTTTACTTTTCGTATTAGACTTTTTTCATTAGATCTAAGAGTAATGAGTAATATGTTAGAGAAGTTTTCCAAAAAAAGCATGGGATAGAATTAATTTAGGGTTTGAGCATTCTTTGTTTGAAAATAATGGCTCATGAATCAACGTATTAATTAATGATTGTATTTACGGAACCACTGGCTATAACTATCGTAAGACTTTAAAGATTTAATCTGTTTTTTTAAAATTCTAAAAATATAATAAATGGAAACACTAAAACCCACCTTGGATTTTTATATCTGGTCCATCCTAATTTCATTGGCGTTCTTTGCCATAGTTTATTTTCTTTTCAGACTAACTTGGAGATCAAGAAAGGGAAAAGTAAAGGAACTTCTGCCCTAATCGTAACAGTTATTTGTGCCCTACTTTTGGGTTACGCTGATTCAGTTGAATTTGACGATTCATATGCTCAAACAGCATTCATAAGTAATTATGGGCGGTCATTCTATAAAGAGCAAACAAATGATAAGAGTATCCGATTCAAAACAACTTGTGGTTCTTTCAAAAAATCTAAATTAATTGAGTTCTGTAGAGAGCTTTGAGGACCATCTAATCCGCAAAATCCTTGGGATGATGTTCTTAGTCCAAATGGACTTAAGCGAATTGAAAAACAAGAAAGGCGAGCAGTGCTCGCCTTTCTGTTTTAAAATGAACCTGTAAACTATTTTTCTTTTGAAGTCGCCTTGGGCTTCTTCACCTTGATATTCAACACTTCTGCTTTTTCTTCGTGGTCGGCCACAATGATTCCACCTTCTTCGATTTCGCCACGCAGGATTTCTTCCGCTACCGGATCTTCCAGGTATTTCTGAATGGCCCGGTGTAAAGGTCTTGCCCCAAACTGATGGTCATATCCTTTCTCTGCTAAGAAATCTTTCGCTTTCTCAGTCAACTCAACGTTGTAACCAATCTGCTTAATACGATCGAAAACTTTCTTGAGGATAAGATCGATGATTTTGTGAATATGCTCTCTCTGAAGAGAGTTGAACACGATCACGTCATCCAAACGATTTAAGAACTCAGGACTGAAGGCACGCTTCAACGCGTTTTGAATAGTAGACTTCATGGCCTCTTCTTCGTTCTCGCGCTTCGCAGCAGTAGAGAAACCAATGCCACCACCGAAATCTTTCAAGTCACGCACCCCAATGTTGGAAGTCATGATGATGATGGTATTTCTAAAATCAACTCTGCGACCCAAGCCATCGGTTAATATACCGTCATCCAATACTTGTAATAAGATGTTGAATACATCCGGGTGCGCTTTTTCAATTTCATCAAGCAGTACTACAGAGTAAGGCTTACGTCTTACTTTTTCAGTCAGCTGTCCGCCTTCTTCATAGCCTACATAGCCTGGAGGCGCTCCTACTAAACGTGATACAGAAAACTTCTCCATGTATTCGCTCATGTCGATACGAATCAGGGAATCTTCTTTATCAAAGAGGTAGGTGGCTAATACCTTTGCTAATTCTGTTTTACCCACACCGGTAGGGCCAAGGAACACAAAAGAACCAATCGGTTTCTTCGGGTCTTTCAAGCCTACGCGTGTGCGTTGAATCGCACGGGTTAATTTTTTAATCGCTTCTTCTTGTCCAATTACTTTGCCAGCCAATTCCTCGCCCATGTTGAGGAGTTTGTTGCTCTCCTTTTGTGCGATGCGGTTGGTGGGAATGCCCGTCATCATACCAATTACATCAGCAACGTTTTCTTCGTTTACGGTATATTTTTCGGTACGGGTTTTTTCCTCCCACTTGGTTTTAGCAAGTTCTAACTGTTCTAATAATTTTTTCTCCTTGTCACGAAGTTGTGCGGCTTCTTCGTATTTCTGGCTCTTTACCACACGGTTCTTCTCTTTCTTAATTTCTTCCACCGCCTCTTCGAACTTTACAATCTCGTCAGGGACGTGAATGTTGTTGATGTGCACACGTGCACCGGCTTCATCCAACACATCAATCGCTTTGTCTGGTAAGTAGCGGTCACTGATGTAGCGATCCGACAATTTTACGCAGGCATCAATAGCTTCTTTTGTATAGATCACATGGTGGTGATCTTCGTATTTTTCTTTGATGTTGTCCAGAATCTGAATGGTTTCTTCTACCGTAGTAGAATCTACCATGACCATTTGAAAACGTCTGGCAAGAGCTCCGTCTTTCTCGATGTATTGACGGTACTCGTCTAGTGTAGTAGCGCCAATGCATTGAATTTCTCCGCGGGCCAGCGCTGGTTTGAACATGTTCGATGCATCCAATGATCCAGAAGCACCACCGGCACCGACAATGGTATGCAACTCATCAATGAAGAGAATGACATCGGGTGATTTCTCCAATTCATTCATCACCGCCTTCATACGCTCTTCAAACTGGCCACGGTATTTGGTACCGGCCACCAAAGAAGCTAAGTCGAGGGTAACAACTCGTTTGCCAAAAAGCACACGCGACACTTTTTTCTGAATAATGCGCAAGGCTAATCCTTCCGCAATGGCGGTTTTACCCACACCGGGTTCACCGATCAAAATTGGATTGTTCTTCTTTCTACGAGAAAGAATTTGTGCTACACGTTCAATTTCTTTTTCACGGCCTACAATCGGATCGAGTTTTCCGTCTTCTGCTAAGCGTGTAAGGTCACGACCAAAGTTATCGAGTACAGGTGTACGGGATTTTTCGGTTCCTTTCTTTTCGCCACCGCGTTGGCCACCTTGTCCGCCACCGGCTCCAAAAATTTTAGAGGAGTCATCATCCGGATCATCTGTATCCTGAGAAGCGGAAGGGCCGTCTGACTGGTACTCCAACATTTCTTTCACCGTTTCATACACCACATCATAGCGGCTGAGTAATTGTGAGGCCAGGTTGTCTTTGTCTCTTAATATAGAAAGCAACAAGTGCTCGGTTCCAATAAGTTGTGCTTTGAAAATTTTTGCTTCGAGATAGGTAATCTTCAACACCTTTTCGGATGCTTTCGTGAGCGGAATGTTGGTTAGATTTTTTACATCGTGCGCTTGTGTTGCCGTGCCTTTCGAAATCTTTTCGATCTCTGCGCGCAAATCATCGAGAGGTACACCTAATTTTTTTAACACACCTACGGCTACGCCCTCACCCTCACGGATAAGACCCAGCAACAAATGTTCGGTACCAATATAATCATGTCCCAGTCTTAGGGCCTCTTCCCGGCTTAGCGAGATAACCTCCTTGACGCGATTGGAAAATTTAGCTTCCATAGAAAATTGGAGTGGTTTTACTGTAAATGTAAACTTTTGCTTTAATTTTTACGATAACTCGGATGAATACCTGAACCTCTGCAAAACTCACCTTTTCCGGTAGGGTGAAAGCAAAAGCCTTGCACTCACTTTGGGTTTTTAACAAGGGCCAAATACAATTTGTTCATACATGGCCTTTTACATAAGTAAGCGCTTGAGGACCTGTACAGAATACAAGATCAATCAGGCTGAGGTTATTGACAAAAGCATTGCCAAAAACTTGTGTGTAGGGTCTGATGGAAGGCACTTCGCTGCCCAAAGGCTTAATTTTAGCTGAAATGACATTTCTAAGGTCTTTTGTGGATTGTGGAGGACCTGCCTCATAAGCCAAACTTTCTTCTATTTGCACATTCAACTTTATCCATTTGAGACACATTGTCAGCAACTCTCGATTTAAGTCGAAAAGAAAGACGTGCTTCTTGAACAAAATGCTTTCTAAAGAATCTGCATAATATTCAAAAAACGGAGCCTTCGCGTAGGCCGAGTGAATCGCACGCCAGTGATTAGTTAACCATTTTTGAGAGTAATCGATTCGCACTTCACTGATGAGTGTTTTTCCATGCTTGGCGGTTAATGGAATGCTCAGTGTTTGTGGACCTTGGGCAGTATTAATGATGCAACGATTGCGATAGCTTTGTTTCACAAAATGCTCCTGCCTTTCAATCACCACTTTTTGAAAATCAGTCAATGCGGAGAAGTACTGGATGGAGGGAAGGTAGTGTAGTTCGATGAGGCAGGTTGACATGATTAGATTTCAAAGTCAAAAATAGTGATTATGAGTATCCGTTTCTTGTCAATGTTAATACTGATCTAAAATCAAAAGGCCACGTCATGCCGAACTTGTTTCGGTATGACAATCATGCCTAATTGAAAATCATTTTAGGATTACCAGTAAATATTCAGAAGAATGATTCTTGAACGCTATGTTTTGAATTCTCCGAGTCCTTGTCTAACCAAGGTGGGTTCATTCGTAGTAAGATCGACTACGGTAGAAGGCACATTTCCCAACTTTGTTTTTGAAGTCCTCATAAATTTCCTCCGGATCGGTAGTGTATTCTTTGATCAGGTCATCGTCCTTGATTGAGGAAGTGATAAGTGGGTTTCCCAATTCAGCCACAATGCTGAGCGGTATAGCATGTTGGGGGATACGAATGCCCACCATTTTTTTATTCACATCCAGAATTTTGGGAACTTTGTTGCTGGCCTCCAGTAAAAAGGTAAAAGCACCCGGCAGGTTCTTTTTTAATAGTTTGAAAGAAGGCGTTTCCAAATTCTTCACGTACTCAGAAATGTGACTGAGATCATTGCAGATAAAAGACAAGTCGAGCTTTTGAGGTTTGATGTCGAGAATCTTGCAGAGTCGTTCCACAGCCTTCTTATTCATCAGGTCACAGCCAATGCCATAGATGGTATCGGTTGGGTACACGATAATGCCGCCACTGCGCAATACCTCTACCGCACGGGAAATTTTTCTTCCCTCGGGATTTTGCGGGTGGATTTTGAGGAGTTCGGCAGACATGGAGGAATGTTATTGCTTACAAGATATGCAATTCAAAAGCAGTTTTAAACTCGACTTTATTATTGGGACTCACCCCTGATCATCTTCGATGATCTTCCCCTCTCTACTTTGTAGAGAGGGGTGGCTCGCATTTGCGAGACTGGGTGAGTTTTACTACTTCTTTAGAATTGTCAACACTTCATTCAATTTCAATAATGCCTCTACCGGACTAATGGTGTTGATGTCGACTTTGTGAAGAAGTTCTTCCACCGCTTTGTGTTTGGGGTCTAGCTCGAACAGGCTGATCTGACTGGTTGACTTTGGAAGCTCTTCCAGTTTCTTGCGCGGTTCGTTCTTGTGTTTGTCTTTTTCCAGAAAGTGCAGAATTTCATTCGCGCGAAGCACCACTTTGTTCGGCATGCCAGCCAGTTGAGCCACGTGTATACCAAAGCTGTGTTCGCTTCCACCTTCTTTTAAGGTGCGCATGAAAATAATTTTGTCTGCCACCTCCTTCACGCTCACATTGAAATTCTTAACACGCACTAAATCTTCTGTAAGCTGATTGAGTTCGTGATAATGCGTAGCGAAAAGTGTTTTAGGTCTATAGTCTTTATGATTATGTAAATACTCCACAATGGCCCAGGCAATGGACACCCCATCGTAAGTGGAGGTACCGCGACCAATCTCGTCCATCAGGATCAAACTCCGATCGCTTAGATTGTTCAGGATGCTGGCCGTCTCCGTCATCTCCACCATAAAGGTGGATTCACCTCGTGATAGATTGTCGCTGGCACCCACGCGGGTGAAGACTTTATCGACCATGCCGAGTGTAGCCGATTGCGCAGGCACAAAACTTCCAATCTGTGCCATCAAGACAATGAGGGCAGTTTGCCGTAGCAAGGCCGACTTACCTGCCATGTTCGGACCCGTAATGACTAAGATCTGCTGCTTCTCATTGTCTAAATAGATGTCATTGGGCACATAGCTTTCGCTGATGGGGAGTTGCTTTTCAATAACCGGATGGCGTCCCGCTTTGATATCAATAAGTGTGGTGTCGTTGATTTGTGGACGCACATACTTGTTCTTCTTCGCTACCTGCGCGAAAGAGAGGAAGCAATCAAGGGCAGCGATGGCGCGTGCATTTTGTTGTATCTGTGCTGTGAAATCCGTGGCGTGTACAATCAGCTCTTGAAATAATTTCTGCTCGATCGCCCCGATCTTTTCTTCGGCTCCGAGAATTTTCTCTTCGTATACTTTTAACTCTTCAGTAATGTAGCGCTCGGCATTCACCAGTGTCTGCTTGCGAATCCAGTCAGCTGGTACTTTATCTTTATTGGCATTGCTAACTTCTAAGTAATAGCCAAAGACTTTGTTGTATGAGATTTTTAAAGAGTTGATTCCCGTGCGTTCTATTTCACGTTTTTGTGCCTGGAGTAAATAATCTTTTCCAGAACCAGAGATGCCACGCAATTCATCCAACTCGGCATGAATGCCATCTTTAATGATACCTCCTTGATTGCTGTGGATGGAGACATCTTCGCGCAGTTCATGTTCAATTTTATCGACCAAGAAATCGCAGGCATGTAATTGATCGGCTAGTTTCTTCAGTTCTGCAGAAGCTTGCTGACTCAATTCTTTTTTTACGGGTGTGATGCGCTGCAGCGATTTTTTTAACTGAAGTAATTCCCGTGGGTTGATGCGCCCAACGGCTACTTTAGAAATCAATCGCTCTAAATCGGTAATGTGTCTGATCTCTTCTACCAAACGATCGGCCAGGTCTGCATCTGCGTGAAGGGTACTGACAATGGACAAGCGCTCTTCAATCGCCACGATGTCTTTCAATGGAAGAATCATCCACTTGCGCAATTGGCGCGAGCCCATGGGCGTTAGGGTATGATCCAGTATCTCCAATAAAGGAACGCCTCCTTCTTGCTGCGCAGAAACCAACTCCAGATTGCGAATGGTGAATTTATCCAACCACACATATTTCTCTTCATCGATTCGTGCGATGGAGGTGATATGTTGAGTGTCCTTATGTTCGGTAGCTTCTAAATAATGCAAAATGGCTCCGGCCGCTACGATGGCTTCTGGCAATACATCTATACCAAAGCCCTTCAGCGAAACTGTTTTGAAATGAGCCAGTAGTTTTTCCTGAGCAAAATCGAAGGCATATACCCAATCATCTAAAGCAAAGGTGGCGTGACCATCGGAGAACAAGCTCTCTAATTTCTCGCGTACACTTTTGGCGAAAATAATTTCGGCAGGCGCAAAACTCTGAATGAGTTTGAGCACATAAGTTTCTGAACCTTGTGCCGCATAAAATTCTCCTGTACTAATATCGAGGAAGGAAACGCCCACACTATTTTTTTGCCAATAGACAGAAGCTAAGAAGTTATTCTGTTTGCGCTCGAGCACATTGTCGTTAAAGGAAACACCCGGAGTTACCAATTCCGTTACACCTCGCTTCACAATACCTTTTACAAAACGTGGATCTTCCAATTGATCGCAAATAGCCACCCTGTGCCCGGCTCTTACCAATTTGGGTAAGTAAGTGTCCATGGCGTGATGCGGAAAACCGGCTAATTCAATTTCAGAAGCAGAACCATTGCCGCGTTTGGTGAGCGTAATGTCTAGGACATTGGCAGCCTTGATCGCATCTTCTCCAAAGGTTTCATAAAAATCACCCACCCGAAAAAGTAGGAGCGCCCCCGGATACTTTGCCTTGATGGCATTGTACTGTTTCATGAGGGGCGTTTCAAAAGCGGAAGGTCCGGCCATAGTTGGCAAATATAAAGCTTAGCGCGGGGATTTGTGATTCGCATTTTGATATTCCCTACTTTGCACGGCCATCCGATACTTTGTTTGTAGTATGAAAGTCTTGTTTCCTTTTTTTTGCCTATTCATTTTAGTCTCGTGTGAAACACCACAACCCTACGCTCCTATGATCCAGCTCCCTACCGATGTACATTCTTATGCTCAACCCAATGTGGCGCGTGTTACCCATCTTGCCTGGAAGGCACAGGTAGATTTTGACAGCAAAACGATACGGGCGACCACCACCTGGACGATCCAAAGCGAGAGTGCCCAAGAAATTATTCTAGACACGAAAGGTTTATCGATTGAAGAGGTGAAAGTTGATGGGAAGAAAAGCGATTTTTCACTAGGGTCTGCCGATGCCATTTTAGGTCAGGCCTTAACAATTCCTATTGAGAAAGACACTAAAACTATTGCCATACGATACACCACTTCTCCGGAGGCAAACACCCGTTTTTATTTACACAATCACAAGCTATACTGGCGCGTAGCTGGGTGCCGTGTCAGGATTCTCCGGGCATCCGTTTTACCTACAGTGCAGAAGTAACTGTTCCGAAAGATCTATTGCCTTTGATGAGCGCCACCAATCCACAGCAAAAAAATGAGAAAGGGATTTATCAATTTGAGATGAAGCAACCCATTCCATCTTATTTACTGGCAATGAGTGTAGGGGATGTTGCTTTCAAATCGATTAGTGACCGCAGCGGTATTTATGCCGAAGCCTCGGTGCTGGATTCTGCTGTTTGGGAGTTTGCTGATTTGGAAAAAATGATCGCTGGGGCGGAAGAATTGTATGGAGCCTATGCCTGGGAGCGCTATGATGTGTTGGTACTACCTCCGAGCTTTCCTTTTGGGGGTATGGAAAATCCGCGACTCACTTTTGCCACGCCTACTATTCTGGCAGGCGATCGTTCTTTGACGTCTCTCATCGCGCATGAGCTGGCCCATAGCTGGTCGGGCAATCTGGTAACTAATGCTACCTGGGATGACTTCTGGTTAAACGAGGGCTTTACGGTTTACTTTGAGCACCGGATTATGGAGAAATTATACGGTGCGGAGTACGCAGAAATGTTAGCTTCTCTTGCCCTGCAAGACTTAAAGGCAACGATGGTTCACCTCACAGCAGATAGTTTGGTGGAAGACACGAAGCTGAAACTAAATCTGAAGGGTAGAAACCCGGATGATGGTGTGACGGACATCGCCTATAACAAGGGCTATTTCTTTTTGCGCAGCATTGAAGAAAAGTATGGCCGTGAAAAGTTTGATGCTTTTTTAAATGAGTATTTTCTGGCCAATGCCTTTCGGGCCATGAATACTGATGGGTTCATTCAGCAGATTAACACCTTTTATAAGGAGACTTTTTCCGTTGAGTTGGAAGAAGGGATTTTTAAAGAATGGATATTCACCACCGGTTTGCCTGCTTCGTGTCCCCAGCCTAGCGCGAGGCGCTTTCAATTGGTAGAGAAGGTGCTGGCGCAGTGGAAAAAATCCGGACAGATTGATAAGGCCGTTACGCTTGGTTGGAGTACCCATGAGTGGTTACATTTTTTAAATGACTTACCCGCCTCTCTTACGGATACCCAACTAAAAGCCCTGGATGAAATAGGATCTTTTACCCGAACACACAATGCGGAGATTGCCAGTGCCTGGTTTGTTCATGTTATTCGCCATCGCTATGAGCAGGCCTATCCGCAACTGGAAACTTTTCTAATCCATACGGGGCGCAGAAAATTTTTGAGCCCGCTGTATACAGAGCTGCTCAAAACGGAGGAGGGAAAGATCTTTGCGCAGAAAGTGTACGAGAAAGCCAGACCTAATTATCATTTCGTGGCTACTAATACCTTCGATCCCCTGCTCAAAAAGTAATAATCTATTTCTTCGACCTTCGGATACTTAGAGAATCTTTGCAATATTTGCGGGATTAATCGCAGCACACTTAACTCATTCCATGAAGTACAAACGCATTCTCTTGAAACTCAGTGGCGAAGCCCTGCAAGGCAGCTCAAAAAGCACCAATATTGATCCCGCTGTGCTGGAGCAATATTGTGAAGAGATAAAGGCTGTGCGAGACCAGGGGGTGGAATTAGCCATCGTGATCGGAGGCGGTAATATTTTTAGAGGGGGCCAGGCAGAAGCCTTGGGTATTGAGCGCGTGCAAGGCGATTACATGGGCATGTTGGCCACAGTGATCAATGCCATGGCCTTGCAGAGTGCCTTGGAAAAACACGGTGTGTATACACGCTTAATGGCTGGTATAAAAATGGAGCAGGTATGCGAACCCTTTATTCGTAGACGAGCGATTCGGCACCTGGAAAAAGGAAGAATTGTGATTTTTGGTGCGGGTATAGGTAATCCCTATTTCACCACTGACTCAACAGCAAGCTTACGAGCGATTGAAGTACAGGCGGATGTGGTACTGAAGGGAACCCGCGTAGACGGTGTGTATACAAAAGATCCTGAAAAATTTCCAGATGCTGTACGCTACAATAAATTATCTTTTCAGGAGGCATACGAAAAGAATCTCAACATCATGGACATGACTGCCTTTACGCTGTGCATGGAGAATAAATTGCCCATCATTGTTTTCGATATGAACAAGAAGGGTAATTTGTTGAAAGTGGCACAGGGAGAAGATGCGGGAACAATTATTAGCTAAGCACATAACAATTCGCGAATCATGGAAGAACTTGAACTACTGTTAGAAGAAGCGCAAGATTTAATGAACAAAGCTTATACTCACGCGGGTAGTGAGTTGGGAAGAATTAGGGCAGGCAAGGCCTCTCCAAATATGTTGGATTCTGTGCAGGTACCATATTATGGTTCCTTGTCTCCGCTTAATCAGGTTTCTTCCGTCACAGCGCCAGAAGCACGCACCTTGTTTATACGACCTTTTGAGAAGGGGTTGATTCAGGAAATTGAGCGTGCCATCATCAATGCCAATCTGGGCTTTAACCCTCAGAATGATGGACAGCAAATCATTATTAATATCCCCATGCTAACAGAAGAGAGACGCAGACAGTTGGTCAAGCAAGCAAGTCAGGAGACAGAGCAGGGAAAAATAAGCATTCGTTCTGTTCGGAAGGAAATCAATGAAATGATTGACAAAGTGAAAGGTGTTTCGGAGGATGATCAAAAGAATGCTAAGGAGACGGTTCAAAAATTAACAGATGACTTCAGCGCAAAGATTGATGCTATGCTCAAGAAAAAGGAGCAGGAGATAATGACAGTGTAAAGAGCTGAAAGTTGACAACGGGCAGCGGACAACTGTTGTCAGTTATCCGTTGTCAAATACTCTGTACTTCAAAAAATCTCTTCTTCATCCATACTTCTTCCTTTAAAGACTTTTTACATCCGCTTGTCGCAATCGATTAGTTATAGTTAGTCAAACCTGTTTTTATCGATTTTTCCCCTTTGGTATCGTGCACTTTTGGTCTGAAGAGATATCGCTTCTTTTGAGGCATGGTATAAAATCCTTTGGAATCTAATATCTTAGGTACTCAAACCTAAACCAAAGCCTATGAAGACCACTGTTTATTCCTGCTCTTTGCTCTTTAGTCTACTGCTATTCAATTCATGTGCTGACGACATGATGACTATGAATGCAACCTCTCAACAGAAAAAATCAAACCAGCCCATTACCTATGCAAAACCTGGTGGTGGTGGTGGTGGAACGACTGCCCCGACTATCTATACAACGGGAGATCCGGCTGATGTTGTGCGGACAACTTCTTTTGGTATTGCACTTATTGGAGGAGCCGATTCAGACACTCCATCTGAAACAGCAGCCTTTCAATTTCTAGTGAGTAAATCCGGAGGAGGAGATTTTGTTGTGCTTCGCTCTTCAGGAGCGGATGGATATAACAATTATGTCTATTCTACTATTGGAGGTGTTAATTCCGTTCAGACCTTATTGATTACTTCGCGGGCTCAAGCAGATGATGTTACTACAGAATCTATTGTACGAAATGCGGAAGCCATTTTTATAGCGGGTGGAGATCAGGCTAACTATGTTAACTACTGGAAGGACACAAAGCTTGAAGCAGCTATTAATTATGCGGTTAACACCCGTAATGTCCCTATTGGAGGCACCAGTGCCGGAACTGCTATTTTGGGTCAATTCTATTATGGGGCAACCAGTGGAGGTTCCGTTACCTCAGCCCAAGCATTAGCAAACCCTTATCATCGCGACATGGCAGGAATTGATGGGGGAAGCTTTTTAGCGGTTAATCATTTAACAAACGTTATAACAGATTCGCACTATGGGCAACGCGATCGTCAGGGAAGACATTTTACTTTTATGGCAAGGCTGGTAAAGGATTTTAGTGTCCCTTACGCATCTGTGAAGGGAATTGGTGTGGACGAGGCAACCAGTGTATTGATTGAAAGCAACGGATCTTCAAAAATTTATGGTTCGGGTAATGCTTATTTCCTCTTAGGCTTTGGCGGCACTCCTGAGACGTGCTTATCAAGAACGGCATTGACCTGGAATCGCGGTGGACAGGCGGTAAAGGCTTATGTTATTCCTGGAACCGTAAGTGGGACAAACACTTTTAATTTACCGACCTGGACAGGAACGGGTGGAACTAGTGAGTTTTGGTATGCGAATGCCGGAACCTTTGTTAGAAATTGATAACTGATTTTTGATTGAAATCGAATAGCTGATAACTAAACTGTTGTCAGTTATTCGTTTTCAGTTATCCGTTCTTAGTGCGCTTCCAACCAATTCTCCCCCACACCCGCTTCTACATCCATCGGCACTTCTAGTTGGATGGCGTGTTTCATCAGGCGCACCACGTTTTCCTTTACAAAATCTTTTTCTTCTTTGTGAAGATCAAACACCAATTCATCGTGCACCTGCATGATCATGCGTGATTGTACCTTTTCCTTTTTCATCCATTGCTGAATGTTCACCATCGCCACTTTAATAATGTCGGCAGCGCTTCCCTGAATAGGAGCATTGATCGCATTCCGCTCCGCAAAACCACGCGTGGTTACGTTGCGTGAATTAATATCGCGGAGGTAGCGTCTGCGGCCTAAGATGGTTTCTACGTATTCTTTTTCGCGAGCCTTGTTAATGGAGTCATCCATGTAGCGCTTAATACCCGGAAATTCTTTGAAATAGGACTCAATAATTTCAGCGGCTTCGGTTCGGGAGATGCCCAGGTTTTGCGAGAGACCAAAAGCCGTACTTCCGTATAAAATACCAAAGTTCACTTCCTTCGCTTTGCGTCTCATGTCGGGTGTTACTTTTTCTAACTCAACACCAAAAACTTTGGCAGCCGTAGTGGCGTGAATGTCGCGTTTGTTTTTAAAAGCCTCAATCATGGTTTCGTCCATGGCGAAGGAAGCAGCAATGCGCAATTCTATTTGCGAATAATCGGCAGACATGAAAAGAAAATTACTGTCGCGCGCGACAAAGGCTTTCCGAATGGCACGACCTTTTTCAGTACGAATGGGAATGTTCTGCAAATTAGGATTGTTAGAACTTAAACGGCCCGTAGCAGCTACGGCTTGTCGGTAGTCGGTGTGAATTCTTCCATCGCGTGGAGAAATCAGTTTGGGGAGTGCATCCACATAAGTAGATCTCAATTTTTCGTATTCACGGTAGTCGAGAATTTTTTTAGCGATGGGATGTTCATCTGCTAAGGTTGCCAATACTTCTTCACCAGTAGCGTACTGTCCTGTTTTAGTTTTCTTCGCTTTGTCAAGAAGTTTTAGTTTGTCGAAGAGAATTTCTCCCAATTGTTTGGGGGAACCAATATTAAATTCAACACCTGCCAGTGTGTAAATTTCTTGTTGTACTTTTTCAGATTCTTTGCGCAGTTCTTCTGACATTTTTGAAAGAACTCCTGTATCTACCTTTACGCCTTCGTACTCCATATCGGCCAGTACGCTCAGCAGGGGCATCTCCACTTCGCTCATTAAACGAGAATGTCCACGCTTTTCTAAGTCGCCTTGTAACTTCTTCTTCAATTGTAAACTGAGATCTACCCGCTCGCAAAGACGTTCAGGCAAAGGTTGAACATCATCCATTGGTTCGTAGTGTAGATGTTGATTGCTCAGCAAAGCAAGATCATGAGAAATTTCTGGCTCAATCAAATAGTGCGCAATCATTGGATCAAACAATTTTCCTTCTACAGAAAGTGAATATTCCTTTAGCAAAAGCAAGGAATACTTTAGGTTGTATCCAATTTTAAGACTCGTCTTATTGCTTAGAGCATCAGAGAATAATGGCAAAAGAGTTGATTCTGACGAACTACTAAGGGCAAGGAAGTGAGCTTCACCAGAGGTATAGGCGAAGGCAATTCCACGACTGTGATTTTTTTCATCGTTTACGAGTTCGAAGGCAAACTCTTTTTGGCTATTGAGTTTGTCAGCTAAGTTGCGGCATTCATCTTCGCGCGTGAGTTGCTTGTAACTAACTGTGGAAGCATCGTAACTTTTTCTGCCTCCAGCCTCCGCACTCTCTTTTGCGGTTTCCTCACTTGTTCCAAACATCGAAAGTTGTGATTGCTCAGGAACTTTAATGGTGGTTGTTGAACCTCCGGTGAAAATGCGCGTGGCCAGCGTTTTAAATTCTAAATGATCGAAGAGCGGTTTTAACTTTTCCGTATCAGGTCCTGTGTAAACAAGATCTTCTTCATTGAAATCCACGGGTACATCGGTAATGATGGTGGCTAGTTTCTTGGAAAGGATGGCTTGCTCTCCGTATTGTTCAACAAGTTCTTTTTTCTTGCCTTTTAATTCAGCTGAATGGGCAATGATATTTTCAATCGTACCATATTTCTTGATCAGCTCTGCAGCTGTTTTAGGTCCGAAGCCGGGTATGCCGGGTATATTATCTACACTATCACCTTGCAGACCAAGAATCTCAATGACTTGGGAAACATTACTAATGTCCCAACGCTCGCAGATCTCCTTCTCGCCCATAATGTCCACTGCATTGCCAAGAAAGGCCGGCTTGTAGAGAAATATGTTTTTGTCGACCAATTGGCCGTAATCTTTATCAGGCGTCATCATAAAGACTTCAAAGCCCGCTGCAGCGGCTCTTTTGGCCACGGTGCCAATCACGTCATCCGCTTCGTAGCCATCCATTTCTAAAATCGGAATATTAAAGCCGCGAATAATTTCTTTTACTAAAGGCACTCCCGAACGAATATCTTCTGGTGTTTCCTGACGGTTTGCTTTGTACTCTGTAAAAATTTCATCGCGAAAGGTGGCCGCTGGCGTATCGAAGGCAATGCCAATGTGTGTGGGCTTTTGCTTTTGAAGCACTTCCACCAAGGTGTTGGTAAAACCAAAAGGCACTGAAGTGTTCATGCCTTTTGAATTGATCCGGGGCGTTTTTACAAAAGCAAAGTGCGCGCGGTAAATGAGCGCATAGGCATCGAGAAGGAAGAGTTTTTTTTCGCTCATGGTACGAAGGGGAATGAATCAGAAATTTATCACAATAATTCGGCAATAGGAATTAGGTCTTTTCCTAGTTTATCTTCGCCTTATCATGCTGGCAAATTTTTACCGAAGGCTCAATATTTTAAGCATTGATGTGGCGCTGGGTGCCATGTCTGGCGCTTTGTTCTTCGCTAAACTATTGCAGGTTCAGGTGTTACTCTATGGAGTGGTTTGCCTGGGTCTCACCGTATGGATCATTTATACAGTTGATCACTTATTGGATGCCAGTAGAATAGGCAAGGAAGCTTCAACAGCAAGGCATCGTTTTCATCAGCAACACTTTAACAGTTTAGTAAAAGGAGTGTTAATAGCCATCCTGATCAATATCGTGCTGACTTTCTTCATGCGCGAACAAGTATTGTTGGGGGGTGCATTTTTGTCAGTGGGTGTGGTCTTGTACCTCCTGATCAATCGCTACTTAAAAATTCTGAAGGAGTTACTTATTAGTGTGCTGTACACGTGCGGCATTCTGATGCCGTCTATTGCGGTTACGAATTTTTCGTGGATTGAAATCCCCTGGATAGTTGTCTTTCAATTTATACTGGTTGCTTTTCTGAATCTTCTTGTTTTTTCCTGGTATGATTGGGAAAACGACATTCGGGATGGCACCACTTCGTTTGCCACTAAATTGGGAATGAAAACCACCCGCACCTGTATACTTGTGCTCTTTGCTTGCGTAGTAGCAGGATTATTCTTCTCTACCCTACCATCCGCCTCTCTTCTCTTGGTAGTAATGGCGCTCCTTCAGGTGTTAATTTTCTTTAATAAGAAACACCTACTTCACAACGATCGCTTTCGAATAGCTGGAGAAGCCGTGTTTATACTGCCACTGTTCTATCTTCTTTTCTAGGTTCTCCTTTTTCTATTTGGTGAACCAATTCAGCCCGCTCTTCCATCAGCACAATAATTTTCTTCAGATAATCAATCTCTTTTTTAGAAAGCATAAGCTCTTCTTCCAGTTTTTGGATGCGTAAATCCTGAAGGGAATCCTGGTCGTCTGTAGGACAATAGTATTGGAAAAAATTATGGTCCAGTACATGCGATATTTTACTCAGCAGTCCCGTGTCTAGTTCATGCTTCTTAAAAATGCGGTAAACATTTTGGCGTACGGTGCCTAGTTGGTCGGCAAAATCTGAAAGTTTCAGGTCTTTTTGCTCAAAAACCTGCTGCACTTTCTCGCCAATATGGACTTGTGCTATTTGATTCTTAGGGTCAGACATAGGGTCAAATGTATAAAACGTAAAGTAAAAGGTTACAAATATTCATAAAAATTTAAAAAAGTGTAAACATTATATTTACAATTTCGTTACACACCCCATTCCCATGAGTCTATCCGAGGCGGAAAAGAGCAGAAAGAGCAGTTCCATGTATAATACCTTAACAAAAGAAATCCCCAGCTTTTCAAGTGAACGAGACACCTCCCTTTTCAACATTTTGAGAGGTTTTGAGGAGTTTGTTCTGAATAGCGATGGGATTATCATAAGCAGTAACCTGGAAGCCGTAAACGTGACAGGTTATGAAGAATGGGAAGTGATCGGGAATCACCTGTCCATTTTCTATCCACCAGAAGATAGCCCATTCATAAAAGCAGCGGCAGATTTAAAAGTAGCGGTTGAAAAGGGGCAGGTAATTGTTCATGACTGGCGTGTTAAGAAACGCAACACCAAGTTTTGGGCGAAGATGAAGATCACCACACTTTTTAACCAGGCTAGGCAAGCCACCGGTTACAAAGTTGTATTGAAGGACACCACACACAAGGCGCTTTACAACCACCGAGTAAAACGCATTAAAGACGAATACCTTAATTTATTCAACAATTCGTACACAGGAATTTTCAAATTCAGGATAAAAGATTTTCAGGTGCTTTTATTGAATGAAAAGGCAACGGAAATTATTGGCCAGGAAGAATACAATGAGTTAACGTTTCGCCAACTCTTCCACCACGAACAAGTGTTTGATGCATTTATTCAACGCTTGAATGATCACAAGAAAGTAGAAGGTTTCGAATTTCAAATTAATAAGACAGGCCGCGAGGAACGTTGGGCGAGTGTAAGTTGTCGCTATTTTCATGAACACGGTTTTGTGGAAGGCATTCTCATCGATGTTACAGACAGCAAGAAGCAAATGATGGAGTTGCAGCGCCTCAACCACGAACTCGATCAGTTCATCTATCACGCTTCACACGATTTACGTTCTCCACTCACCACCATTTTAGGGTTGGTGAATTTAATTTCATTGGATGAACCTACTCCTCTCATTGCAAAAGATCTGGTGTCCATCACCTACAATAACAAAACACACCTGCAGCCAGAAACGATTGATTTTGATGTGGAGATCCGCTCTATTTTAAAAGAGTTTCATCATCAGTTCGACCATGTGCAGGCCTTTCTTACCATTGAAGGTCAGCATGAATTTGCTACGGATTCCGTACGCTTTAGAACCATTGTGCGCAACCTCATTTCAAATGCACTGAAGTACCACAACCCACACATTGACACACCCTTTTTAAAGATTCTTATTCAGAATAATGGAGATCATGCTGTCATCTCAGTGGCAGATAATGGGATTGGAATTGAGGATGCACATCTCTATAAAATTTTTGGTATGTTTTTCCGGGCCACCGAAAGGTCGAAGGGCACTGGTTTAGGGTTGTACATCGTAAAATCGATGGTAGATAAATTGGGTGGACAGATTCAAGTAACATCGAGACATGAAGAGGGCACCACCTTTTCAGTAGAATTGCCCCGCCTGCTTTTTTCTGATAATTGAGTTGAGTAGATTTTTGTTTCCCCAAAACGAAAAAGATGAAGGTTGTTTTTGATGAAGATTTTGCCAAAATATGGAGTGATGGCTATTCTCCCATTGTTTTTGCTGTCGTGTATCACATGCCCGAGAGCAAGCGTTTCAAGAAAATGTGTGAAGCGCATGCTGCATTGGTAAAGAGGCTCTCACATGAGTATAAAGGTGTTTATTCCATATTTAATATGGCCGAAGCGCAGCCAATTCCCCTGGAGGCACTTTTTTTATACCATAATGTGTATTTACCGCAACAATTTGAGAGTGGTTTACGATATAAGGCATACGTGAAACCCCGGAATCTTTTTTCACAGTTTTCACTCGAAGAAGTTGTAAACAATGTTGACCCCACTAAAATGGGGACTTTTGATTCTTTCGAGGAAGCCTTGCAGACTGTGAATAGAAAACGTTCCTCATCCCTTTTGCTGCCGTATGGTCAAACTGTTTTATAAGGACGAGTACGCTACCATCGAACTTGACGATGAGGTGCCCTGTGTAAAATTAACCCTTCAGGGGGTGCCCCGATTTAGTGAACACTACCAATTAGTGCAGGTAAAACGTCTTGAATTGATGCATCGGGAGATCGGCAATTTTGAAATTCTTCACATGCTCACTGACAGTCGTGCGGCAGGCCCTGTTTTAAACGAAGACGTAGATTTCTTTAAGCTCAATATACTTCCAGAAATGGAGAGAGTGGGCATACGTTATTTAGCCGTGGTGATGCCCACTGGAAAATTAACCCGTATGACTGTTCAGGAAATGGTGGCAGATGCCAACACCACAGAAGTGAAAACTTTTGATGATATGCGACAAGCGCGCGCGTGGTTAAAAAGCAAAACAGCTGTGATGAACTAACGCAAAACGAGAAGCATTGACCCTTAAAACAACAAGACCTGCCATCTGGCAGGTCTTGTTGTTTTAAAATCAAGTTAACTGAATCAATTATTTTCTGCTGTAGTTCGGAGCTTCACGCGTGATGGTTACATCGTGTGGATGGCTTTCGGTAACACCGGCAGCGGTGATCTTCACGAACTTAGCTTGTTTCAGCTTCTCAATATTTTTGGCACCGCAGTAACCCATACCAGCTTTCAATCCACCTACCATTTGATATAAGATCTCAGAGGCCATGCCCTTGTAGGCCACGCGGCCGGAGATTCCTTCGGGCACTAACTTCTTAATATCGTCTTCTACATCCTGGAAGTAACGATCCTTCGATCCATCGTCCATGGCTTCGAGTGAGCCCATGCCCCGATAGGCTTTGAATTTTCTTCCTTCAAAAATGATCATCTCACCAGGCGCTTCTTCTGTGCCAGCCAGGAGAGAACCAATCATAATGCTGTTCGCACCTGCGGCAAGGGCTTTCACCAAGTCTCCGGAAAAACGAATTCCACCATCGGCAATCACGGGAACATCCGTTCCTTTTAATGCTTTGGCAGCTTCGTAAACAGCAGAGAGTTGTGGAAGACCGACACCTGCTACAATGCGGGTAGTGCAAATACTTCCTGGACCAACGCCTACTTTTACAGCATCGGCTCCGGCTTTTACCAAGGCTTTTGCTGCTTCGCCTGTGGCAATGTTTCCTACAATCAAATCAAGCTCTGGGTATTTCTTTTTCACGCGCTTGGCAGCATCCATCACACCTTTGGAGTGACCGTGGGCGGTGTCAATGCTGATAATATCTACGCTTGAATTTTTGAGGGCCTCAATTCTTTCCAATACATCGGCTGTGGCACCAACTGCAGCACCGACACGCAAGCGACCGAATTGATCTTTACACGCATTGGGTTTGTTCTTCTTTTTCAGGATGTCCTTGTAGGTAACAAGTCCGGTGAGTTTACCTTTCTTATTCACTACTGGCAACTTCTCAATTTTGTATTGCTGTAGAATGACTTCTGCTTTTTCAAGGGTAATGCCTTCAGGCGCTGTGATCAGGTTTTCTTTTGTCATGATCTGCTCCACCGGAATGTTCATATCCTTTTGAAAACGCAGATCACGGTTCGTGATAATGCCCAGGAGCTTCCCATTTCCATCAATTACCGGAATACCACCAATTTTATACTCGCGCATAATTTTTTCAGCATCTCGTACCGTAGAGTTGATGAGGAGGGTAACAGGATCGAGTATTAAACCACTTTGCGATCGCTTCACCTTTCGCACCTGGTCGGCTTGCGCCTCAATGCTCATGTTCTTGTGAATAAAGCCAAGTCCGCCTTCCAAGGCCATCGCAATGGCCATTTCAGCTTCTGTTACCGTATCCATGGCGGCTGAAACAATAGGAATGTTCAACTTGATGTTACGACTTAAGCGTGTGGTGGTATCAGTTTCGCGGGGAAGTACCTCGGAGTAAGCCGGTACAAGAAGCACGTCATCGTAGGTGAGGGCTTCAAAAAGAAATTTGGTGCTGTCTAGCGCCATAGCAAATAATTTACGTGTTGTTATTTGCAGGGCAAAAGTAGTCTTAATTAATCAATTCCCCAATGCAACATTGAATCAATGCTTATTTTTACCTGTCTAATTATATAATATGAGAAAAACAGCACTTTCAATCGTATTCTTACTCATTGCTACACTCGCCTTTGCCCAAACACAAACAGGCAAAGCGTCCTTTTATGCCGATAAATTTGAGGGCAGGCCCACAGCCAGCGGGGAAAAGTATAAGCACAGCAAGTTGACAGCGGCACATAAAACCCTACCCTTTGGAACGAAAGTGCGCGTTACCAATACAGCCAATAACCAAACAGTAGAGGTTGTGATTAACGATCGGGGGCCATATGTGGATGGAAGAGTGATTGATTTGTCGAAATCGGCTGCTGAGAAATTAGGCTTTGTGAACCTGGGCCTTGCGGATGTGAAAATTGAAGTGGTGGATGCCGGGGATGGAAAGACGAGTGACACCCCGCGCCCTATCGGGCAGGTAGCGGTAGAAGAAAAAGAGTTTTATGATTTTGAAATTGAACGCAACAAACCAACGGGCTTTGGTGTGCAAATCGCGACTTATCAGGAGCTGGTGAACCTGATGCGACTGACGGATAATTTAAAAAAGTCGTATCAGAAAAAGGTTACGGTGCAGGTAAAGGTGTTGAATGGTGTAAAGTATTATGGTCTTATACTGGGTCAATTCAGCACGCGTTCAAAAGCAGAAAGTTTTCGTGATCAGGTGAAGGGAAAATTTCCTGATGCCTTTATCGTAGAGTTTAATCGCTTGTAAAATGTACTGCGTTGTGTGGCAATATGAAGTAAGAGAGGATCAACAAAATTTGTTTGAGCAAGTTTACGGACCGAAAGGTGCATGGTCTCAATTATTTTCTACATCGCAGCAGTATAAAGGTTCTCAACTGAGTAAATGCCTTGGTGAAAAGGATACCTACCTCTTGTTGGATTGGTGGGAAGATGCCATGAGCTACCAGGCCTTTCTAAAGAATCATGAAAGCATGTATGCGAGCCTGTCGAAGCAATATGAAACAGTCTATGTGAAGGAGGCAAGGCTTGGGGAGTTTGAACACTAAAACCCTGATGATATGATACCACAAGTACCCTATTTTGTAAGCATTTTATTTATGCTCACAACCTTTCTTACGATTTGGTTTTTTTACAAAGCGAGTAGCTCTAAGTTCGCCATTTTTATTTTGCTTGCCTGGGTTTCGATTCAGGCTATTATTACCCAATCTAATTTCTATTTAGAGACCACCACGTTGCCACCGCGTTTTCTCTTGCTGGTGGTGCCACCCTTATTGTTGATTTTGTATTTGTTTTTTAGTGAACAAGGAAAAACCTTTTTAGATAGTCTTGATACTACCTGGCTTACGTATTTGCATGTAGTGCGTGTGCCGGTCGAGATTACACTTTATTATTTATTTGTAAGTTCCCTGGTTCCAGAGCTGATGACGTTTGAGGGAAGAAATTTTGATATACTCTCGGGCCTTACTGCTCCTATTGTTGCCTATGTTGGATACACTCAACAGAAGCTGAGCAAGACACTTCTCCTGATTTGGAATTTTCTGTGCCTGGCCTTGCTGGTAAATATTGTTTCAACAGCTGTCTTGTCCGCACCTTTTCCTTTTCAACAACTCGCCTTTGATCAACCCAATGTAGGCGTGTTGTATTTTCCTTTCTCGTGGTTGCCAGGGTGTGTGGTGCCACTTGTTCTGTTGTCGCACTTAGTCTGTGTGCGACAGTTGTTGAAAAAGTAAAATTTGATTGGTGACACTATTGGATGCAAGATAAAGTCAGGTCGAAAGACCTGAATACACGGATAGACAGTGCATACATTCCTCCTCACCTCCTCACTTCTGTGCTCCTCATCTCAATTCTCTACTCCAGCACTAGTCTAATTTCATTTCTCAACAAAAAGCCTTCTCTTTGAGGCAATGGAGATTGCAGGTTACATCGCGTCTGTTTTTGTAGGCTTAGTGTTAGGACTTTTAGGTGGAGGAGGTTCTATTTTATCCATTCCCATATTGGTTTATCTTTTTGGCATTACACCCGTATTGGCATCAGCCTATTCATTGTTTATAGTTGGCGTTACCAGTATGGTGGGCGCCTTACCAAAGTATAAGCAACAATTGATGAGTGTGCCCACAGGCTGGTTGTTTGGTATACCCTCCATCATTGGAATTTTTGTAACACGCAAATGGATCGTGCCCGCCATACCGGAGGTTCTTTGGCAGGCTGATGGCTTTCTGTTGACGAAGCGAATTTTATTATTGGGTGTGTTTGCAGTGCTAATGGTGCTGGCCTCTTTTTCTATGATTACAGGCAAAGAAAAGGAAGCGGAGAGTGAGCATCGGTTTAAGGTAGTCCTGCTTGCGTTAGAAGGCTTGCTGATTGGATTTTTGACGGGATTGGTTGGAGCCGGTGGCGGGTTTTTGATAATTCCTGCTTTGGTTTTTTTAACAGGCTTAAATTTTAAAGTAGCGGCTGGCACTTCACTGTTTATTATTGCCATAAACTCTCTTAGTGGTTTTTTGGGAGATGTGTTTAATTATGCTCTCGAGTGGAGTTTTCTTTTGAAGATTACATCCTTAGCATTAGTC
>LNEN01000300.1 GCA_001464155.1 Cytophagales bacterium Ga0077538
TTTGAACTCACCGACACCGGCAAGGTAAAAAGACAAGAAACACTCCGGAAATTAGGCCTTTGAGGAATGACCAAAGCCTTCTATTTTTGCCTGACTTAATCGCACACTATGGGACGCGTATTTGAAAAACGTAAACACACAATTTTCGCGCGAAATGCACGAAATTCAAAAGCCTTCACCAAGATTGGCAAAGAGATCGTGATGGCCGTAAAGGCGGGAGGACCCAACCCTGACACCAACTCTAAACTGCGTAACTGCATTCAGAATGCGAAGGGTGTGAACATGCCCAAGGACAGGGTAGATGCTGCGATTAAACGAGCCTCTTCGAAGGACGAAAAAGATTTAACGGAGGTAATCTACGAGGGCTATGCCCCACACGGTGTACCCGTATTGGTAGAATGTGCAACCGATAACCCAACCCGTACGGTAGCCAATGTGCGCCTTATCTTTTCTAAGAACGATGGCAACATGGGCAACTCCGGTACCGTAGCCTTCATGTTCGAACGCAAAGGTGTGTTCAAGTTTGCTCCGAATGCACTTAACCTCGAAGAATTAGAATTAGACCTGATCGATGCCGGTGCCGAGGACATCGAGCAAAATGAGGAAGAAACAATTATCTACACAAAATTTGCGGAGTTTGGTCACATGCAAAAGTTTCTGGAAGACCGCAAACTAGAGGCTATCAGTTCTGAACTTCACTATATCCCCAACACCACTAAAGAACTAAGTGAGGCAGAACAAGATGAAGTGCTGAAGCTGATTGAAAAGCTGGAAGAAGATGATGATGTACAAAGCGTATATCACAATCTTGCCTGATGCGCCTGGGAGCTCTTTTGCTTCTGTGCCTGCTCAACATCTCATGGGCTTTTAGTCAGGCTGTTGATCTTGAAAATTATGCTCTGGAAGAAACCGCCACACCTGTAGGCGGTTTCTTTTTGTTTGGTCTGGTTACTGGTTTTCCAGATGCTCAGTTTAAAGAAGCCATGGACAGTAATTTTGGTGGCCCCTCTTTAGGTTTCACCACCTCCTTTGGCTTCAATCCATATGGAAACAGGCGCGAGTCTCCCTTGCTCCTGGGACTTGACTTTACGTACCACAGTTTTGGTCGTGATCAAACGACTGATCCCATCACAAACGTTCTCTATAAAACATCCTTCAACCATTACTTTGTAGGGCCGTTGGCCCGCCTCTATCCCATTCGAAAGGACAAACTCATTCCCTTTCTGGAAGCAACCGCAGGACTCTCCATTCTAAATTCCCGCATCAAAACAAATGAGTTCGATGAAAGTGGGGAAACCTTTGTGCTGGATTCTAAAAGCGACAAAGGATTTGGATACAGTATTGGCATCGGATTCCACACCAATCGGGTGAAAGAAGACCTGGAGCAATTGCACACCTCCTTCTTTATGAAACTCCTCTATAGTTGGGGCGACCGCTCCAGTTATGTGAAACGTGATTCGGTAAGCGTAATCGATGACGTGGCCAGCTACGAAACAGGCTATACCAGTACCAACATGCTACAGGTGCAGGTAGGCGTTCTATTCTATTGATTTTCGGCCATCAGCCTACTCTTTCCATACCCAATTAATTGCTATTTTGCAGTTGATAAGAACCTGACCCTCGTGATTCGCCATTTCTTGCCATGCTTTTTCATATGCATCCTGTTAGGAACGATGGGCAACACCTGTTGGGCGCAGCGAGAGGTTACGTATTCTGTGGGCCTGTTCGGGGGACTTACCTCTACCTTTACGTATGACGAGGGGATTACGGTTGACCCACGCTACCAAGCCAAGTATGGTGCGGATTTTATTCCGCTTGGTTTACATGCTGGTGTGGACTTGAATGGTTATGGTTTTATGGTAGACCCGCAGCTCACCAACTTGGGTCAGACATTCAATATTTTAAATACTCAGGGTGGACAAGTGGGTGAGCGTGATATTAAACTTTCCTATTTTCAATTACCCTTCTCCTACAAACATCACATCATTGACCTTTCGTTTTTTAAGGTGAGCTTTGTTTTAGGAGTCAGTTACGCCTTCTTACTGGACGCCTCTGAAAGCATTACACACAGCAATGCCAAGTTGTATTTCCCTGCCGCTGTGTATCCGGCATTACCCGATACCTATCAGGTAGAATATGATGGTGTTGTCAGTCCGGCTACCAATGATTTGAAAACCCTTTCGAAAAGTGATTTTAAAAGTTCACAAATCTTTGGTTCGATAGGCTTTCGTTCCGATTGGGATGTCACCGATCATGCGCGCATTTCGTTTGACTTCAGAGGGAATATGGGTGCTTTTGAACCTCGTAACAGCGAGTACCTGGAGCGTGCACAAAACAATCTCACCATCTATGAAATAGCCGGGAGTAGAAGAGACTTCTTTGCTTCACTAACCATTGGATATTCACGTTATCTATTTGTCGAACAAAAACAGAAAGTAAAAAAAGTAAAATCATTTGTGAGTTACGGCCCTAAGCGCAAGAAACCTAAATAGCATGAAGACCATACTCGTGAGTGGCGCTGCCGGAAATCTGGGACAGGTAGTGGTTCAACACTTTGCACAAGCAGGATACAAGGTTAT
>LNEN01000301.1 GCA_001464155.1 Cytophagales bacterium Ga0077538
CGCACATTAAGGGTGTACAAACTTTGATTACGCTGTTCAAGCCTTCTCTTTAAGCTGGCGTTCTCTTCAGAAAGGCGCTGGTTTGTTTCGCGAAGCGAAAGAAAGTCACGAAAATTTTGTGCCTGAGTATTAATGCCCGCAGCAATGGAATTCGAAGAGTTGAAAAACTTAGCGCCTTGGTATTGATTGTTTTGAACCAACAACCAAAGGCAGACAACTTCCAGTACCAAAAAGGTAAAAAACGAACGATATTGATAGATGAACAGAAAAAGTCTTTCCATACTACTTCTCTGGCGTCATTTCCAAAGTTTTGCCAATCCAGCTAACATTAAAGCACTCGTGTTCGAGTAGCTGCGCTGCACACATAGAATTAACTCATCAATACAGAACGGAAATTATGCAGGTTTTTTAAAGCTGCTCCTGTTCCGCGCACCACGGCACGCAAAGGGTCATCAGCAATATGAATCGGCAATTTCGTTTTTAGTGCCAACCGCTTATCCAAACCTCTCAACATGGCACCACCACCCGTTAAATAAATACCACGCTCGTAAATATCAGCCGATAGTTCAGGGGGAGCCGTTTCAAGTGCCTTCAGAACCGCCTCCTCCAATTTGGAAACAGACTTATCCAACGCGAAAGCAATTTCTGAATACGATACTTTGATGGTCTTTGGAATACCCGTCATCAAATCGCGACCACGGATTTCATAATCGTCTGGTCCGTCATCCAACTCCGTTAAGGCTGAGCCTACTTCAATCTTCACGCGCTCGGCAGAGCGCTCACCAATCAGCAAGTTGTGCTGACGTCTCATGTAATCCAGAATATCTCTGTTAAAGGTATCACCCGCCACACGAATGGACTGGTCACACACAATACCCGAAAGGGCGATCACGGCAATATCGGTAGTACCTCCTCCAATATCCACAATCATATTGCCTAAGGGCTGTTCAATATCTATTCCCACACCAATAGCAGCGGCAATGGGTTCGTAAATCATGTATACTTCTTTGGCGCCAGCATGTTCGGCCGAGTCGCGTACGGCACGTTTCTCCACTTCTGTAATTCCAGAGGGGATACAAATCACCATTCTGTAGGAAGGTGGGAAGATACGTTTACCTGTATCAATCATCTTGATCAACCCGCGGATCATCATCTCGGCTGCCTGAAAGTCAGCAATCACGCCTTCCTTAAGAGGACGGGTGGTCTTTATATGATCATGCGTCTTCTCATGCATCTGCATGGCTTCGCGACCGATGGCCAACACCTTCTGAGTGCGTTTATCCATCGCGATTATTGAGGGTTCATCGACAACGATTTTGTCTTTGTAGATGATAAGTGTATTGGCAGTGCCTAAGTCGATGGCTATATCACTGGTGAAGAAATCAAAAAGTGCCATGTAGTGATGATGAGGTAATAATTATGCAAAAGAAACAGCTATCCGAAATTTACCAAAATATATTTAGGTTTAGTTATAAGTTATCCATTAACTATTAACAGACAACTTACATCTAAACACCTAGTGTTTAAAGTGACGAATGCCTGTAAACACCATCGCCATCTGGTGACGGTTGCAGAAGTTGATCGAATCCTGATCACGTACTGAACCGCCCGGTTGAATGACGGATGTTATGCCGTGATGTTGGGCAATTTCAACGCAGTCGGCAAAGGGAAAAAAAGCATCGGATGCCATCACGGCACCTCTTACATCAAAACCAAAGGACTTTGCCTTCTCTAATGCCTGCTTCAAAGCATCTACACGAGACGTTTGTCCCACTCCACTCGCCAATAGCTGACCGTTTACAGCCAAAACTATAGTGTTAGACTTAGTGTGCTTGGCTATTTTACTGGCAAACAACAAAGCATCTGTTTCTTCTTTGGAGGGAGCTCTTTCTGTCACCACCTTCAAATCCGATTCCGAATCGGTTTTCAGATCAAGATCTTGAGCGATTACACCGTTCAATAAGCTCTTAAACTGTGTTTTGCCTTCAATCTTCTTTTTCTGCAAGAGCAGCATGCGGTTTTTCTTGGTCTTCAACAACTCCAACGCATCAGGGGCATACGCAGGAGCAATCAGTATTTCAAAAAAGAGCTTGTTGATTTCTTCGGCTGCCGCTAAATCGATGGTGGTGTTGGTCGCCAACACGCCACCAAAGGCAGAGGTAGTATCGGCTGCATACGCTTTTAGGTATGCTTCCTTTACGGTTGATGCTGTCGCTACTCCACACGCGTTGGTGTGTTTAATTATGACAAAAGCTTTCTCTTTTTCGAACTCCTGCACCAGGTTTACGGCTGCGTCAACATCCACTAAATTATTGTACGATAGCTCTTTGCCGTTGAGCTGTTCGAACATGGCATCTAAATCGCCAAAGAAAGCACCTTGCTGATGCGGATTTTCCCCATAGCGCAAGGTGCGCCCCTTTTGAACACTCTTTTTGAAGCTGTCTATCTTTTGCTCTCTGTTAAAGAATTCGAAGATGGCCGAATCGTAATGGGAGGTAACATCAAAAGCCATTGCCGCAAAACGCTTGCGGTCGGCCAAGGTGGGAGCTCCATTTGAATTTTGAAGCACTGCAAGAAGTTCGCTGTATTGTTCGCGAGAAGAAACTATCAAACTGTCATTGAAATTTTTTGCGCCTGCCCGAATGAGGGAAATACCTCCAATATCAATTTTCTCAATAATATCTTCTTCCGCAGCACCGCTGGCTACCGTCTCTTCAAATGGATATAAGTCTACGATTACCAGGTCCAAAGGACCAATGTTATGTTCTTTTGCTTGCGCCAGATCGCTGGCATTGTCTCTTCTATAAAGAATACCACCAAATACGGCTGGATGAAGTGTTTTAACGCGGCCACCAAAAATAGATGGATAACCAGTCAGCGTTTCCACGGCAGTTACTTTATAGCCCAATTTCTCAATAAACTCTTGCGTGCCTCCAGTAGAGACAAACTCCACTCCATGCTTTGCCAACAAGTGGATGATGGGCTCTAGCTTGTCTTTATAAAATACAGAGATGAGGGCGCGGGTAATTTTGCGGTTCATAGGTGGGAATTAAGACCGCAAAGCTAATACATATTCAAAATTTCAGGTCTCAAATCTGACAATCCTGAAATCTTCCTCCTCGAAAACGTGAATTACTTTTTGTTAGCAAGGTAAACACCTACCGTAATGGCAGTCATACCAAGAAAATGACCGAGTCCTAAAGCTTCTCCATCAAACAGTCCCCAACCCACGGCCACAATCGGCATGATGTACGTAACAGAACTAGCAAAAATGGGAGTGCTTATTTTTACCAAGCGATTAAAAAGAAAGGTAGCGATGGCGGTACTCATAATACCCAGTAGCACAATGAATCCACAGGCTCTCCAGGCGCCCTCAATCGTTTGCAACTTGATGGTGAAGTCTGAAAAACCAAAGAGGTAGACAATGGCCAGAGGGCCAATCATCAATAAAGAGCCACTGGTGATGGTGAGGGCTTTTAAATCCGTGATTTTATACTTGATGAAATTCAAATTTGCTCCGTAGAATATACAGGCGATAACAATCAAGAGGGCATAGATATTTAAACTTCCTATTTCACCACCGGAGCGGGCGAACATTAATACCACACCACCTAAAAAACCAAGAACTATACCCACAATGGCCAAGTTCTTAAACTTCTGTTTGAAGATAAAGGCACCAATCAAGAGGGTAAAGATGGGAGTCAGCGTATTCAAAATTCCGGCAACGGAACTATCCATGTTTGTTTGAGCGGTTGCAAAAAGAAAAGCAGGAATAAAAATGCCCATTAGTCCGGACAAGAGTAGTTTCCAGAAATGCTCCTTGGTTAGTTCTTTGAAGCGCACAATAGCAGCCGGTAATAAAAAGAGGGCAGCAGCTGTTACGCGCAAAGCTCCCACCTCATCCGGTGCAAAAACTTTCAAGCCCTGTTTGATGAGAATAAAAGAGGTGCCCCAGATAAGGGCAAGAATGATCAACAGAAGAATGGCGGAAGCACGGGGATTGTCGGACATATCAACACATCATTTCGAGGGAGGAACGTAATAAGCAATCTTTTGTTCGATTGCTTTGTGCCTTCGCCATGACAAGAGTAAAGATTGATAAAGGATTTGCTATTTCAAACCGGAATGTTGCGATTGTTTGTCAACTAATGACACAATTAGATTACAGACATCGCTCCGTTGATCTCCAGACTATTGGCTAATTCATCTAAAATTTCATGGACGGCTTCAGCAGTAGGCGCCTCTACCAAACGAGTGCGGTATGGTTTAATATCCTGAATGCCCTTAAAGTAATTGGTGTAATGCCTGCGCATTTCAAATACACCCAACTTAGGCCCCTTCCAACGAATGGAGAAATCGAGATGCTGCTTGGCAACCTGTACACGTTCATTCAAGTCAGGAGGCGTAAGCATCTCACCGGTTTTAATGAAATGCTTGATCTCATTAAATATCCAGGGGTACCCGATCGTGGCACGCCCAATCATGACACCATCTACTCCGTACCTGTTTTTATACTCCAATGCTTTCTGAGGGCTGTCAATATCTCCATTGCCAAAAATAGGAATATGAATGCGAGGATTCTCTTTCACCTTCGCGATTAAGGTCCAGTCAGCCGAGCCTTTGTACATCTGAACACGCGTTCTTCCGTGAATGCTTAAGGCTTTGATGCCAATATCTTGCAGACGTTCGGCTACCTCCACAATATTCTTGGTGTTCTCGTCCCAGCCTAGACGCGTTTTTACTGTTACCGGAAGGTGTGTGCTTTTCACCACCTCATCCGTCATGCGCACCATTTTAGGAATGTCTTGCAACAAGGCAGCACCGGCACCTTTACAGGCTACTGCTTTTACTGGACAACCATAATTAATGTCTACTAAATCAGGACGAGCGGCCGAAGCAATTTCTGCTGCTTCCCGCATGCTATCTACATTGCCACCAAAAAGCTGAATGCCTATAGGGCGTTCGTATTCAAAAATATCAAGTTTTTGACGACTCTTGGCCGCATCGCGAATCAGGCCTTCGGAGGAAATAAATTCGGTATACATAAGATCAGCCCCATTCTGTTTGCACACAGCACGAAAAGGTGGATCACTCACATCCTCCATGGGTGCCAGCAAAAGCGGAAAGTCTCCTAATTCTATGTTCCCTATTTTTACCATTTACATTGTTGTCAGCCTGTCCCGATAGCTATCGGGAGTCGAAGGCAGGTTTCGACAGGCTCAACCTGACATTTGACTATATTTCCACGCAAATTTACAAAAACCTTTGGGGATGAGTAGAAGTTCAGGAATTGAGACGATTGACATTAATATTCTTTTAGTTTTAGGCGTTGTGCTGGCAGGCTTTGTGGTGGTTGGGCCAATGTTCGGAATTTTATTAGCACTGCCATTTTACGAGGGCACCATTTTAGACTTCGTAACCGCCATAAGCGATCCCCTTAATCATCCTGAAATAAAACTACCCTTCTTTATTGTGCAGGGTGCCTCCACATTCTTTGGGCTCATCTTGGCCCCGGCCCTCTTGTTACTTGCGAAGCGTAAATCGCTCAAAAGCTTTTTTCAAATACCGGGTACAGCTCTTAGTCTTTATTTGATCGCCATTATTGCCACCATCGTTTTCATGCTTGTCAACTCTCCATTTATAGAGTGGAATGCCAAGCTCCAATTTCCTGAGTTCATGAGTGGTTTTGAAGAGTGGGCCAGAACGCGCGAAGATTTTGCTGCGCGTGTTACTGAACTCCTCACCACGTTTAATTCTGTTGGTGAGCTCGCCATCGGCTTGGTCGTTATTTCCGTACTGCCTGCGCTGGGTGAAGAATTTGTTTTCCGCGGACTGATACAGCCCCAGTTGCATAAAGGAACCGGTAATATCCATGCTGCTATCTGGATCTCTGCCATTCTCTTCAGCACCTTACACATGCAGTTTTTTGGCTTCGTACCACGCATGCTGCTGGGCGCTCTTTTTGGATACTTATATTATTGGTCTGGAAATTTATGGATTGCTGTTCTGGCTCATTTTGTGAACAACGGCTTTTCAGTTCTTATGCTTTACTTCTATCAGCAGGGGGTGAGTGAGTTGGATGTAAATAGTACCGAGTCTGCAGACTGGACTATTGTAGTGGGCGCAGCTATTATTAGCTTTACGCTTTTATACCTTTTTAAGAAACAAGCTTCAACCACTTCTCGTGACGGCCTTACAGAAATATAATAACCTTACCCAACGTCTCATCACCGGCATTCTTGGCTCTGCCGCTGTTATTACCGGAGTCTGTTACAGTGAATGGACTTACTTTGCTCTGTTCTTTGTACTCTGTGGTTTGTCCATGCGCGAGTTTTACAAACTGGTTGGCTTGGATGGTATGGTGCCTCAACGGAGTTTAGGGATTGCCATTGGTCTACTCATTTTTGCGCTTACTTTTTTCGTAGAACAAAAAACAGCTGATCCCAAATTTTTCTTCCTCGTTTTCCCGCTGGCCTCCATTGTGTTCATGATCAAGCTCTACAAAAAGCTGGAGCGCAAACCATTTACCAACATCGCATTTACTTTCCTTGGTATTTTTTATATCGCAATGCCTCTTTCGCTATTAAACATTGCCGCGTATGACGATGGGAAATACAACTTTGAAATTATTCTTGGCTCACTGCTTATTTTGTGGGCGAGTGATACAGGAGCTTACTTTGCGGGAACACGCTTTGGCAGACGAAAATTATTTGAACGCATCTCTCCTAAAAAATCGTGGGAGGGCTTTTTTGGAGGCGCGGCTCTTGCCTTTGTAATCACGTTTATTTTTACACAATACTTTCACTCACTCGATAACTACCAATGGTACATTATTGCGGTGTTGATTATTGTAGGCGGAACCTTCGGTGATTTGGTAGAATCACTTTTGAAGCGCAGCATTGAAATAAAGGATTCTGGTGATGTACTGCCCGGCCACGGTGGTTTTTTAGACCGCTTCGATGGCTTGCTTATCTCTGCACCTTTTATTGTCGCGTATCTGGAGATTTTTTAAGCCCTTTCAGGCTCAGCCCGACAGGGTCTAATCCTTAAACTCACTTGTAAAGTGGAAGTTGATGTCAGGAAAATTATCCTGCACCATTTGCAACCAGCCACGAGACTCTGCCATAAATACCAATTTACCATCCTTGTCGCGCGCCATGTGACGCTGCTTAGAGGCAATAAACTCATTTAGTTTTTTAGGGTCCTTGCTGCTGATCCAACACGCCTTGTATAAATTCTGTGCTTGAAACTGTACCGTAGCACTATACTCATTCTTTAAGCGGAACTGAATTACTTCGAACTGAAGTTGTCCCACCACACCGACTACTTTTCTATTTCCTAGTTCGTAGGTAAACAACTGCGCTACGCCTTCTTCCATCAATTGCTGAAGACCTTTTTCCAATTGCTTGGTCTTCATCGCATCCATATTGATTACCTCTTTAAAAATTTCTGGTGAGAAACTTGGGATACCTGTGTACACCATCTTCTCTCCTTCGGTAAGCGTATCGCCAATTTTCAAGTTGCCCGTATCAAACAAACCAACAATATCGCCTGGCCAGGCTTCGTCTACCGTTTCACGATCTTGTGCCATGAAGGCAGTGGCGTTGGAGAAGCGAATATTTTTTTCCTGACGTACGTGCGTATAGTTTGCCCCGCGTTCAAACTTACCAGAGCACACACGCAAAAAGGCAATTCTGTTTCTGTGTTTGGGATCCATATTGGCGTGGATCTTAAAAATAAAACCAGAAAATTTCTTCTCGTCTGGTTCTACAATGCGCAAGGTTGTTTCACGCGGAATGGGAGGTGGTGCTAAGCGGATGAAGGAGTCCAACAACTCTTTCACACCAAAGTTATTCACAGCACTTCCAAAAAATACAGGCGCTACTTTCCCATTCAAATATTCATTCACATCAAAATCGGGGTATACACCTTCGATGAGTTCTACATCGGCACGTAATTGCTTAGCGTTAGTGTCACCCACCAAACTATCCAGTTCGGGATCGTTGATGTCTTTAATTTCAATACCCTCCTGCACCGTTTGTTTGCTGCCCGAGAAAACATGTAAGCTCTTTTCATACAGGTTATAAACACCCTTAAAATTTTTACCCATGTTGATGGGCCAACTGAGGGGACGAACTTTGATGGACAGTTTTTCCTCCACTTCGTCCAGTAACTCAAACGGGTCTCGACCCTCTCGGTCTAGTTTATTGATAAAACAGATTACTGGCGTGCTGCGCATACGGCACACCTCCATCAGTTTCTCTGTCTGTATCTCCACGCCCTTTACGCAATCAATCACCATGATGACACTGTCCACCGCGGTAAGTGTGCGGTACGTATCTTCTGCGAAATCCTGGTGACCGGGCGTGTCGAGCAGGTTGATCTTAATGTCTTTATAATTAAAGCCCATTACCGAAGTAGCCACGGAAATACCACGTTGCTTTTCGATCTCCATCCAGTCGGAGCGGGCGTGATCTTTAATTTTAGATGACTTTACAGCCCCAGCCTTTTGAATAGCCCCTCCGAAAAGAAGTAATTTCTCTGTAAGGGTGGTTTTACCAGCATCGGGGTGGCTGATGATTCCGAAGGTTCTGCGCTTGGCTATTTCTTGTTCTAATGTCATAGGTGTCCTACACCTCACAGGTGTAGGACACCTATGAGAGGGTGCAAAACTAATAGAAATGCTTTAGCTATTGAAGGAAAAGAATTGGTCAATGGTACTGCATTCTTTGGTTGGCGTTTCCGTGGACCGAAATAAGGCAGAAAACAAAATGGCTTGTGAGGACACAAGCCATGTATGAGATAGAATACGATTTAAAATAAAAGTGGTCTGTGAAGACACAGACCACGATGGAGATTATTGTTTCTTGCTCTGTCCAGGAGAAGACTTTTGCGTTGATGCGCCCTTCTTGGCAGGGGTAGTAGTTTTTTTCTTTTGCTGACCCGGAGCATAAGGTGCTGCTGATTTGCTCCCTGTCAACTTCTTCATTTGTCCCGGAGGCAAACTTCCTGATTTGCTGCTATTATTAACAACGACTGTTTTCTTTGAACAACTAGCAGCAGATAACAACACGATGCCTGATAGGAGGATAACTTTTAGCACTTTCATTTTAAAAAATTTAGTGTGCAAAGGAAGGCTACTGGACCGCTTGTAAAAGTGCGAGTTCACGACAAACCTTACACGGTCGATGAAAAGAATGTGAAGAGGGATGAACGGCAGATTTATTTTCCTTTCCTCGGTCTGTGTCTTTACAGACCGAAAGAAAACAACAATTCAAAAATGTTTTGTGAGGACGCAAGCCGTGGAGGGGATGTATAGGTGTCCTACACCTCAGAGGTGTAGGACACGTATCTCCGCGGCAGGGATGGTAAGGGTTTAGTGCGAAACGGAGTGGAGCACCGGAGCGAAGCGAAGCCCTGAACAGCCCGGCCCGATGCGGGGTGATTGTGTGAGGGGATCGGGGCCGTCCTCCTACGCTAAAGCTTCGGAGGACAGGCCCTCTTAGCTGAAGTCTTGGAGGACTGTCTCTAAATGTCTCCTTATTAACAAGCCCTTATTTCAGCTTTGATTAGGCTTTCTTTAAAGCTCTCTGTCAACCTGTCACCTTTTTGGCAGTAAATGAGGCGAAGAAGCGAATGGCATAGTGATTGACTAAAGGAAGAAAACACATGTATCGAACAACAGAAATTATAAGATTATGGGAAAAATAATTGGTATCGACTTAGGAACAACCAACTCGTGCGTGGCCGTAATGGAAGGCAGCGAACCAGTGGTGATTGCCAACAGCGAAGGACGCAGAACTACGCCATCCATCGTTGGCTTTTTGGATAATGGTAAGGGTGAGCGTAAAGTGGGTGATCCTGCCAAACGTCAAGCCATTACAAACCCCAAGAATACTGTATCGTCCATCAAGCGCTTCATGGGTAAAAAATTTGGTGAAGTAAGTGGTGAGAAGAAGATGGTATCGTATGAAGTAGAAAGTGGTAACAACGACACCGTGCGCGTGCGCATTGGCGACCGTTTATATACTGCTCAAGAAATCTCTGCGATGATCCTTCAAAAGATGAAGAGTACTGCAGAAGATTACCTAGGCACAACTGTAACCGAAGCGGTTATTACCGTACCGGCTTACTTCAACGATGCAGAGCGCCAGGCTACCAAAGAGGCCGGACAAATTGCCGGTTTGGACGTAAAGCGTATTATTAACGAGCCTACTGCCGCAGCACTTGCGTACGGTTTGGATAAGAAAAACAAAGACATGAAGATCGCGGTGTACGACTTAGGTGGCGGTACATTCGATATTTCTATTCTTGAATTAGGTGATGGTGTATTCGAAGTAAAATCTACCAACAGTGATGTGCACTTAGGTGGTGATTATTTCGATATGCGCATTATGAATTGGTTGGCTGATGAGTTCAAAACCGACAAGAACATTGATTTGCGCAAAGACCCGATGGCCTTACAGCGTTTGAAGGAAGCCGCAGAAAAGGCGAAGATTGAATTGTCTAGCTCTAACGAAACAGAAATCAACCTTCCTTACATCACCTCTATTGATGGTGTGCCGGAACACTTAGTAAAGAAACTTTCTCGCGCTAAGTTTGAGCAGTTGGCGGATGATTTGATCAAGAGAACCTTAGAGCCTTGTAAAAAAGCCATTGCTGATTCAGGTTACTCTGTAAGCCAGATTGATGAAGTGATCTTAGTGGGAGGTTCTACGCGTATCCCTCGCATTCAGGAAGAAGTTGAAAAATTCTT
>LNEN01000302.1 GCA_001464155.1 Cytophagales bacterium Ga0077538
ATACATGTATTGCAAGGCGAGCGCCCGATGGCACGCGACAACCGTACGATTGGAAGATTCCACTTAGATGGAATCCCTCCTGCTCCTCGCGGTGTACCTCAAATCGAAGTTACCTTCGATATTGATGCGAACGGTATTCTCCATGTATCTGCCAAGGATAAAGGAACCGGCAAAGAGCAGAAGATTCGCATTGAAGCTTCTTCGGGACTGACGGATGCTGAAATCCAAAAGATGAAGCAGGAAGCGCAAGCCAATGCAGAATCTGACAAGAAGGAGAAAGAGAAAGTAGAGAAAATCAATCAGGCTGATTCCTTGATATTCCAAACTGAAAAACAGTTGAAGGAATATGGTGAGAAACTTTCTGATGGTAATAAAAATGCCATCAACAGTGGCTTGGAGAAATTGAGAGAAGCCCACAAAGCACAAGACCTTGCCGGAATTGATGCGGCTATGGAAACTCTTAATGCTGCATGGCAAGCTGCCGCTACAGAAATGTACCAGGGTGGTGCACAGGCAGGAGGACCAACAGATGGCGCCAACAATGGCGCTGCTGCTGGGGCAGGTAATAATCCCGATGTTTCGGATGTACAATATGAAGAAGTGAAATGATAATCTTCTTCTGACATTTTTACAAAACCCCACTCATCTGTGGGGTTTTGTTGTTAAAGGGCCGATCTGTCGCTTCACCGATAGAGTCAGCTTTAAGCGATAACCTTTACAGATCTTGCCGTATATACGAGTGTACTAACTATTTTTATTATGAAACGAACAATTCATTTTACCGCAATGCTACTCGCAGCCGCGTCCTTATTCTTTAGCGCCTGCAGTGACGAAGATGCAAAAGGGAAAGTTCAACTTTACATTACTGATGCGCCCATTGATGCAGAGAATGTAACCGGTGTATTCTTGACAATCAAGGGGGTTGAACTGAAGGGGAGTGATGGATGGCAAACAGTAGCCACCTACGAAGAGCCCATTAAAATTAACATTCTCGATTATCAAAATGGAAGTGCCTATTTTCTAACTGAAGAAGTCCTTTCGGCAGGCACGTATTCAGAAGCTCGTTTACAACTAGAAGCCCCGGCTGAGCAAGGCGGATCCATCAATAACCCTGGCTGTTACTTAACTTACACCGATGGCAGCACAGAGCCTCTTTTCATTCCCAGCGGTGCTCAGTCTGGTTATAAAGTGAAAGGTGAGTTCTCCCTAGCAGAAGGAGGTACCGTTGCTGTTACACTGGATTTCGATGTGCGCAAGTCTGTGGTAGAAGCAGGCGCCAGCGGCAAGATGTTGCTAAAGCCTGTGGTTCGTCTGATTGCTAATCAAGACGCTGCCCTTATTAAAGGAACCTACACTGATTTAACAGAAGGCCAGCGAATAGTGGTATACGCCTATGAAAAAGGAACCTTTACTACAGCTGAAATGGACGCAGATGAAGACGGAGTCCGTTTTGTCAATGCCATCACAAGCACTCAAGTAAGCGAGACTGGCACGTTTACACTGGCCTTTATGGCCTCTGGTAAATATGACTTAATCTTTGTTACTGTTAGTGATACAGGCGAGCCTACGGCCTTACTTGGATCTTTCCCGGCAGAGGTTACTTCAGGCTCCATCCTTACCATTAACGTTTCTACCGAGCTACTCATCGCTTTGTAGTATCAGACATTTGATTTGAAAGGCCCCTTCCCAAGAGGGGCTTTTCGTTTCTATTGGCTGTTTACTCTAAAAGAATAAAGCCTCTTGCTATGGGGGATCACTTTGGTTTTACGAACTTTACAGAATTATGAATAAACACCTTCAGGCTTTTTTTCTATTGAGTATCCTCCTGCTTCATTCCTGTGCAGATAACGAGGCTATTCGCGGACGCTTGACGCTCTCCCTTACGGATGCACCATCCGATGCCGATAACATTAAAGAAGTAAACTTATCCATCACCAGCATCGATGTGCTTGCCGAGGGAAGTGAGACATGGCAAACCATAAAATCTTTTGAAGACCCGCTAACCGTAAATCTTCTGGAATACACGCAAGGAGAAATCTATGACTTAACTGAACAATACCTCACCCCCGGTAACTACAAAGGGTTACGCCTGCAGCTTAGCATTGCCAATGTCGACAATGGGTTAACGGTTTTTCCTCAGAGTAATCTTGTGTTTACCAACGGAACCCAAGAAACCCTTTTTGTAGAAGACGGAGGCAGTGATTTTATAGAGGTCATGAGTGCTTTCAATATTGCCACCAATCAAACTACTTTTCTCACACTAGATTTTGATGTTCGAAAATCTATCATCATTACCAACCAGGGATACCGGCTTCGCCCCTCCATGCGAATGGTCGATAACCAGTCTGCAGGAGCCATTGATGGTCAGTTCCGAGACTTTGCCGACTATGACAAAGTGGTGGCGTATGCTTATGAAGCAGGTGATTTTACCGTAGGAGAAACAAGCGGAACACCCTCTTTTGCGAATTCCATTTCTGCGGCACGCATTCAAACTTCGAAGGGAGGCACCTTTACAATCTCTTTCTTACCGGAAGGCAATTATGATCTGCTCTTTGTTGATCTGAAGGCTGACGGTTCAGTGAATACGGTTTTAGGCAAACTCAGCGCTGTTACTGTGGAGAGCGAAAAAGACACCTTCACCTGTGTGCAACTTACTCCGCCCGATGTGCAGGGCAATTGCCGCCAGATTGAAGCGGCACTTTAAAACACAGACAGTTCTTTTACGCTAACACCGGCTTACTATCTTTGTCGCCTTAATTTTTAACATTATGGCGATTATCATGAAATTCGGAGGCACTTCGGTAGGAAAGCCGGAGCGCATGAAAAAGATTGCAAACCTTGTAAGTTCTACCCCTGGTAAAAAGATTGTGGTATTGTCTGCCTTGTCGGGCACTACCAACACGCTTGTTGCCATTGGTGATGCCTTATTAAAAAAGGATGCCACGAAAGCAGAATTTGAAATTGCCACACTTGAAAAACACTACATAAGTTTTGTAAATGAACTCTATAGCAGCGATTCCCACAAGGCCATTGGGGAAGAGATTGTAAGTCGCTTTTTTGTTTTTATACGATTGTTGGCGGCTGGAGAATTTGACGATAAGAGCTATCGCGAGTTGCTGGCACAAGGCGAGCTGATGTCTACCGAACTTTTCTACCAGCATTTACAAGAGATAAAAATCCCATCACGTTTACTGCCTGCGCTTCACTTCATGAGCATTGATGAGAATGAAGAGCCTGAGTTGGAAAAGATTTCACAGCGTTTAAAGCCACTGGTAGACTCCCTCACCGCTATTGACATCATCATCACGCAGGGGTACATCTGCCGTAACCACAAAAATGAAATTGACAACCTGAAGCGTGGCGGTAGCGATTATACGGCATCGCTGGTTGGCTCAGCCATTCGTGCAGAAGAAATACAAATCTGGACCGATATTGATGGCATGCATAACAACGACCCTCGCGTAGTGAAAAAAACGTTGCCGATTTCTGAGCTTACCTTCGATGAAGCATCTGAGCTTGCGTACTTCGGGGCGAAGATCCTGCATCCTGCTACCATTGTGCCTGCGCAGAAATACAATGTGCCTGTGCGCTTGAAAAACACCATGGATGAAAAGGCCTTTGGCACGATTATCACCGAAAAAAGTACAGAAGGAACTTTCAAAGCGGTAGCTGCGAAAGATGGTATTACCGCCATCAAGATCAAGTCTTCGCGCATGTTGATGGCCTATGGATTTTTGCGCAGGGTGTTTGAAATTTTTGAGCAGTACAAAACACCGATTGACATGATCACCACTTCCGAAGTGGCGGTCTCCATTACCATCGATACGAACACCCAGTTGAGTAATATAGAAACGGAGCTTAAAAAGTTTGGCACGATTGAAATTGACACAAACCAAACGA
>LNEN01000303.1 GCA_001464155.1 Cytophagales bacterium Ga0077538
CAAATTCATGACCTGTTACCGAAGCACTTAAATAGTAAATCCAATACTAATTGGAAAGCGCTAGTTGATGCTATTGGTGAACAGGATCAAAATACAGCCGACCTTGTCGCTGAAGTTCGCAAGCAGTTCTTTGTCAAGACTGCATCTCGCCCTTATTTAGATCGATTAGCTGCAAACAATAAGATCGCTCGTCCTCGCCTTGTTGGTATGGATGACCCATCTTTTAGACAATATATCCCTGTTCTTTCTTATCAACCTAAGCAAGTTAAATTGATTATTGATCAATTATTAGATATCTTTTTCTTTAAAGAAAGTACTACTGCTTTTATCACTAGTTCGAATTTTGCACCATTTAATTTAAACAATGGATGGGAATTAGAACTTTCTGTTGATGAGCAATATAACGATAGAGTTATTTTTAGAACTTCTGATTTCACTGATATTAATAATGCCAATGCAAATGAAATTGTTGCCGCTATTAATCGTCAAACTAAGTATTGCTATGCTACCGCATATTATGACAGTATTACTAAAAATACTTTCATTAGAATGTTCACAAATACTGTAGGATCTAAAGGATCTTTAAGAATACTTGGTGGAAGAGCAAATACAGCATTACGCTTTAATGGATTCATTGATACCGCTGGAAACGGCATTAATACTCAATGGACTGTATCTAAAGTCGGTGATGAAACTACATTTACAAATACTGGTGGCGCTGATCCAGGAATCAACTTCTTGCAAGAAGGTGATTTAGCAATTATAGATCTTCCTGGAAACCAGGGCTCATTTGTTATTACAAATGTTGATCTAGTTAATAACTCTTTTAAATTTAAAAATCTATTCGCAACAGTAGGCGTAGTAACTAATACATCATCTGATGATATTAAGTTTGTTCGTCCACAAAAATTTGTTGCATACTTAAATCCTCGTAGAGCTATGACTTGGGAAACTAGTCCAGGCGAAATTACTGTTGAGATGCCAACATCTCCACCTGTTGTTAAACGATCTCTTAAAGGTTCTGCTCACTTAAATGGTCAGTTTAGTCAAATGACTAACCGCGATAGTGATACTAGTTTAACAGTAGCCGATGCTTACCAGTTCCCTGAGTCTGGAACTTTCTGGTTTGAAAGAGTTGATGCTATTGCTCAACGAATTCTAACACCTACAGAAAATCAAGTTGTTACAAGAACAATGAATACTCGCCTTCAATATAAAGTAGATCGATATGAATACGCAAGCCGAGTATCTTTAATCACAACTGGAAATTTTACAGAAGGAGTTAATCAGTTAACTTTAACTTCTGTTGCAGGTCTAGCTCAAGGACATCAGGTAATTCACCCAGCATTTCCTCCATACACTAGAATTACTAGTATTACAGGACTAGTTGTAAATACATCTTTTCCTGCAACGGCTGATGGAGTTGGCGAATCTGTTAAATTTTTAGGCAATCAATTAACTGGTATTACTCCAGCTTTACCTATTGCTGCCGGTTTAAATGAATTCACATTAACTTCTTTAGTTCGCTCTAGTAACGCTGTAACTGGAACTACTCCAACTCCACATGGATACCTTGTTGGAGATACTGTTGCAATTGCAGGCTCTTCTGGAATTCAAGTAGCTGCAACCACTGGCAATATTACTAATGGTTCTAATGTAATCACTAACGTACCAAGTATGAGCGGTGTTGCTCCTGGCATTGTTATAGCAGGACCTGATATTCCGGTTGGAACTTTAGTTGTATCAAATACAATTAATACCATTACGATGAGCGATACTGCGACCGCAACCCAAATTGGGGCCGCAATCACATTAAGCGAAAACTTAAATCTTGGTGGAGTTTTAACAGCTGTTACACCAACAACATTTACTTACATCAAATTAGGAAGCAATGGTTCTGCTTCAACTCCAGGAACATCTAGGGTTGAGAGAATTGGCTTAGCTAATTCTGGATCAAAAGTAATCGTTGCTGATGCTATTCCAAGAGAAGTTAGCCGTATAACTGGCACTTATATATGGGATCAAGCTGCAACTTTTGTTCTTTCTTCAAAAACAGCAGAAATTAGCGATTCTATCCAAGCCGGTAAGATTGTGCGTCTTTTAAATACTTCGTCAAATGAAATGTCTGCTGATGGCGGATTTATAATTTTTGACTACGGAAGAAACACACAAGAAGGTCCAGTTCGTTACTTATATAAGCCTACAGACAACACAATTGCTCTGGATCCATCTTATACATTCAAATTTAGCCATTCTGCAGGTTCTCCTATCGTGGCTATTAATCGTAAGGGCCCTCACCAAATGAGTGGTAAGGCCAATGAGTATCCAGCTTATATAACTGATCCATCAGAAGCTCGCTTTATTCTTCAGGAATTGATTAGGTCGGTTAAGTCTGCCGGTATATTTGTCAACTTCTTGGTAAGATATCCTGAGCAACTTTATGCAACACTTGATGTCTATAATAGCGGCATTGACCCAGGCTAAGGCATTTCATAGTATAATTTAGATCGTAGGAGATACGTGTGGCAGTACTTGGTAGATTACTAGTCAGCTCAGCTGAACGTCTTGACCTTCCGGATTTGCTGTCTCTTGATAGCTATGCGGCAGGTGACTGGAAATATTTTTTAAAAGGCCTTGTTGGCGATTCAAAACCGTTTATCCTTAAAGGATTTGACGTAATTGATCCCGGAAATGCTATTGGAACTCAATCTTGCTCTATTAGAGTAGCTGACTCCGTAACATTTTATCCTGGCTCTAACTCTGGTTCGTTTTTTCATGGTCTTCAAGAAGGTCATCCTCAAGCTGCTCCACTAGTTCCTGAACTTCGTAAAAACGCAGTTAACTACGTATATCTTACTTTTTCTACTTTCAATACATCTGTTGACACAAGAGCTTTCTGGGATCCAGATAAAGACGGTGGCGCTGGTGGTGAGTTTACTCAAGATATTAATACTGAATCAGTATTACAAGTTCAAGTAAATGTTTCTACTGGTTCTTTCCCTGCTAACACAATCCCTATTGCAAAAATTACTGTTGGACCTGTTGTTATCACAGCTATCGAAGATGCTCGTGATTTAATGTTTCGATTAGGATCTGGTGGAATTAATCCAAATCCTTTTAACAGTTATGCTTGGCGAACACTTCCTGGTGGAAGTTTTGCGCGTCAAGAACCTCCAACCACAATGTTGGCTGGTGGAGTTAATCCATTCCAAGGTGCTGATAAGAACATCCTTACTCTTAAAGAGTGGATGGATGCTATCATGTCGAAACTACGCGAACTTGGTGGTACGACTTACTGGTATGACGATACTTCTTCTTTCTCTATTATTACGAATTTCTATGATTCTGTAGCTACTGCTTTTAAATCTAAAGGTAAGTGGGTACACGATACCGTAACTCCTGGGTTATTAACTTGGACTGAAGATATTCAGATCAAGATGACATCTGATCCTCGTACATATATCTTGCGTCAAGGAAGCGAACAGCTTGCTAATGAACAAGTTATGTATCTTGCAATGCAACGTAATTTGCCTTTCAATGTTACTGATGAGTCAGTATCTTGGATTAATGGTCAAGTTTATGTTAATACCATCGGCGGAGCTGTTGGTTTATTTGCTAACCTTTCTAAAGGTGATTACATCAAGAAAGCAAACGATACCATTGATAAATGGGTTCGTGTTGAAGAATTCTATGACGCTGTAAATCTTGGTGGATCTACAACTACAGCAGCTGGTGCTCGCTCAGTTAGACTTTCTAGTCCTTATCTTGGCGTAACTCTTGCTGAAAAAGGTCGCTATGATAAAGGTGCTTATCTTTCAACTGATGTAATTGTTTCTGATAGAAATCAAGCTGCTATTAGTAATGTTGGTGGAAATTTCCACTGGCTTGCAATGCGCAGCGACACAATTGAAAATATTGGTAATGTTGTTACTACAAATCTTTCTTTAGCAATAAGTGAACATGATGGACAAACTGCTAAAGTAACATCTGTTGGACATGGTTTAGTAGATGGTGATCGTTTAACAATTGCAGGAACAACTAACTTTGATGGAACATATCAAGTTGAAGTTGAAACTGCAAATATTTTTTATATTACAATTTCTGGTGGACCTTTTGCTGATGAATCTGGAACTGGTCATTATGCCGTAGTTACAACTACTGCTAGATCAACTCCTTATGGATTCCAAGAAGAGTCTGCTAATCATGGTTTTAATTCTAACGATACTATCTCTATCGATGGAACTACAAATTACGATGGATCTTACGAAATCAACGTATTATCTGCTACTAGCTTTAATATCGCAACTCCTGGTCCTGCCGCTACAGAAACTGTTGGTACTGCAACACTTGCAAAAGTTATTGTTCGCACTGAAGGCGCTGTTGCTCAGTTAATCCAAGGACAAGTTGTAGATATTGGTGGAGATGTTGCTGATAATATCCGTCTTTATGTTGGTATGGATTCGTTCTCTCAAACGGCTCCAATTTACAGTATTCCGTCAGGATACAACACGCTAGATGGAATGCAGAATTACAACAGCATAGTTAATGAAAACTTAACAGTACGCGTTGCTAAACTTACTGCAATGATGGCTGATAAAGCACAAGATAAAACAATTCTTGCTTTACCAAGCTCTGGCATCACTTCAATTAACAACACTACAAATGGTCTTGCTCAAGAGATTACATTTACTCCAAATGGAGCATCATTAACCTTTATTACTCCTGGTTCTAATGGTCAATATATACTTCCACTCCCTGGTTCTGCTCCTGGTATTTCATTACTTGAAAATCAAGTCGCATACGTAGAAATCGATCGTAATAATCCTACAAACGTTGGATCATTTACGGTTGCAGATATTGTTGATGTACCAATAAGTGAAAATATCTTTATTATTGCTTCTCGCCTTTTAGGTAACGATGTTTACCTTTGGGAAGGTTCTATTATCGCAACTGGCGGTACACCTGGACCTGGTTATATCAATACAATTGTTCGCCAAAATCAAACTTTAAAACTTGTTGCTGGCGGAACATGGTCATTAACTGCAACTCCAGCTATTGTTCCTTTAATTAATAATTCAGATACAACAGGATCTACTGCTGGTGATCATATTGTTACTCATCAACCGGCAAACACGTGGCTTGTTTACAATTTCACTGTTACAGGTACTAAAACAATTAGTGATGTTGCTTTCTATTTACAAAGAGCAAGTGGAACTGGCAATATTAATGCCGTAATTGCCACAGACACAGGAACAGGTCCTGGGTCTATTTTATTCACTTCAGCTCCAGTAGCGGTAGCAGGTATTTCAAATATAGCTCATACAGTTACTACTTTTAGTTTCAGTGGTGCAACATTAAGCGCAGGTAATTATTGTGTTTATATTCCACCAACTGCAAGCTTAATTTTAACTACACCGGGTTATTCAACTGGAACTAACATTCCAGGTCCTGGTTACACTACTAATAATGCTGGTGTAAGTTACACTTCACAAAGCACTGGTAGAGATTATTTTGTTGTTAATAGCGTAGGAGTTGCTGCACTTGAATTAACAAATTCTGCCGCCGCTTACATGCAAATTCCTGGTTTAGCGAATTCAGTTAATGAAATTAGCGCTCAAACGATTACTTTAAATACTGATGAAGTAGCTTATGTAGATATTAATAGAGTTGGCCCTGGTGGCATACTTACTGTCAATACAGCATTAAATGCTTCATTAGCAATGAATTCTGACAGATTTATTATTGCTCGCGAAGATGATGGCGATGTTATTGTCGGCAATCACTCAATGAGATTAATAGTTGGTGAAAGCAAGAAATTATATGCTGGAGCTTCTGATCAAAATCTTAGTGCTATCGGTTTAACAAATGAAGCAGATAAAGGCGACTTAAGAATACTTCAACAAATTGGTGGAGCATCTAAGCGTATCATTATCTCTCCAATAGATAGCATCGTGTCTGATGGCACAACTTGGGGTAATGAGATTTCTGGTCTCCGCATGAAGTTTGATGGTATTCAAATTGACATGCAGACTGGTCAATACTATGGCTATGGCGATGGTACTTTGGCTGGTTCTGGAGCATTAATCGGCAGTGCATTTACACCTGTAGCTTTCACAAGTCCTAATCTTTTCCGTTGGTACTCAATTAATTTAGTTGCAGATACTTTAGGTTCAGATGGAACAATGAATGTTAAACCTCTGATCCTTTCAGGAACAGCTGGGACAAGCTCTGCAAACGCTCAAAAAGCCCCTTTTAGTAGTAAGAAAATTGGTCAAGTACTTGTACAAGCTACAGGAACTGGATCTACGATTAATAATATTTCTCAATCTAATGTTGTTCAACTTTCTGCTGGCGCTGGATCTGGTGGCAGTGGTGGAGCTCCAAAATTAATTGGTGGTGGAACATTTAGTTGGGATACTGCTACTAATTCATTATCTTTTACATCTAATATATTTGTAGAGCAAGCAAGACTTAATTATGCTGATAACACTATTAATCAAGCAAGTGTAAGTCCAATTGTTTTACCTAGCACTAATCATGTTGCATTTATCGATAGATTAAATGCAAGTTCTGGTGGACCTAATCTTACAGTCATTGTTGATTTAATTACTAATGTTAAAGATGGACAGATTATTATTGCTCGTCGAGATGGCAATGATGTTATCGTTGGATCTACATCAACTAGATTAAGAGATGGCGAAAGTGCACAACTTTTTGCACCAAGATCTTTATTCTCTAATCAAGATCAAACTGCAAAACTTATTGAAGGTGGAACTTGGTTCCATAATAATTCATCAACAACTACTTCAGGAAACATTTATACGAGTACTGGATCTGGTTCTGCTGGATTCACTACATTCCCTTTTGTTGGCTTATGGGCAGGAGCAAATTGGATTACAACTTCTGCATTTGATGTAACAAGCGTTACATATCAAATGAATAATGCTGGTGTGGCTGCTTCTGGAAATGCTACAGTTCGCTTATATAGCGACTCTGCAGGAAGTCCAGGTACTTTATTAGCTACATCTAATCCTTTTAATGTTGGTTCAATGAGTGGATCGCCACAGCCAGTAACTTTCACATTTGGTACTCCAATTTCTTTAGCAAATGCAACTCGTTACCACTTCCTTGTTGATGCTGATGCTGTAACCAATGCTGGTTCTTTAGATCTTATTAGATGGGGATCAGTAAGTGATCCAAATCTTGGATCAGTGTTTACACTGAATTCTGGATCAACATGGAGCATTGGAACATTAGATTTAATGTTTACTATTGCTGGAAACACAATAGTTGCACTTGATAGACTTGAATGGTCATCAGATGCCTTTATTCAAATTCCAGGTCTTGCAAATACAAGAAATAGAATTGCTGCAGGCAACTTAACATTGACTAATGGTCAAGTAGCCTATGTAGATGTGAATAGAAAAGTTGGTGCTACAGCAACTCTTACACCTACAGTTGTTGCTACTGGTTCATATATTCAATCTAATGATAGATATGTAATAGCTCGTCGCGAAAATAACACACATGTTATTGGCGATTCAATGTTATTAACAGCAGGCGAGTCTAAGGCTCTTTATGCTGGTGTATCAAATCAATTATTAAATGTAATTCCAGCAGCAAGTAATTCAGATTCTTCTGGTCAATTGCGACTTCTTCAGAATGCATCTTCACCTAAGCGTGTAAATGTATCTTCTGTAAGTAAGACTGTTCCAGATGGTACAGAGTACGGAATACAGATTAAGAACTTGCTTCTTGATTTTGCTGGCGCTCAAATTGATTTCTCTACTGGATCTATTTTTGCAGCTGATGGTACAACTCCACTTGGTATTAACTTTACGCCTGCTACGATTGCAGCTAACCAATATCGTTGGTATTCAATCACTCTTGTGCCAAATGCGGTAACAGGTGTTAATAAAATAAGTGGTCAGTTAATTATTGTTCCAGGTGCCGCTGATGGCGCTTCTGCAGCTCTTGCTCCTCGTGCAGCTTTCGCAAGCACAGGAATTAGACTTGGTGAAGTTGTTGTTCAGCAAAGTGGCGCAAATATTGCAAACATCCTACAATCTAACATTGTTCAGCTTTCTGCTACTGGCGGAGGAGATGGAAGTGGTGATGCAAATGAACTTCTTGAGCGATTAAAAGATCGTTTAATAGAAGCTCCATTTGAGTGGGTAGATCCAAATATCTTCTTAGTAAATGAAGACAATAAGATCGACACTGCTACGGCGACATTTGATGTTGCTAATACTTTATATGATTTCAATAATATTGGCGACAATATTGTTTCTATCAATGCTTTAGATCCTGAGTTTATCACAGAAGAAAAAGATCTTGATTCTGTTGAGTTAATGGCTTTCTGGGATCCATCAGCAATTGATGCTAATGCTACTTATGAAGTAAGTCGTAATGGTGGGGTTGATTGGGAAACTATGGATATGTCTCGCGTAGGATCAACTACAGAGACTTTCCGTGGAATATTAAAATTTCCAGCAGATACTACTTATAGCGTATTAAGTGAATGGGCTGTTGCTAATGCTACTTCTTATAGAGAATTAAATGCTTCAACTCTTCAATCTATTGGTCAAATTTTTGCTGTAACCGCTAATGAAGCTTGGGTTGCTCAGCGCACAATTCTTTATATCAATAAAGTCGGTGCTCCTGTTGGAACAATATTAGTTCAATTAGTGCGAGATAATGCTGGGTCACCATCAACAAGTCTATTAGATGTAGTTGCTCAAAAGCAAGTATTTGCTTCTAGTTTAGCTGCTGGCGATAATGCAATTACATTAAACTGGGGAACAAATGTTATTCCAGCTGGCGATTACCATATAGTAATTGCAACAGATGCTGGATATAAAGCAGGTTTCTCTTCAGGAGTTAATTCTGTTCGTGCTCGCGTAGATGCAACTGCTCCGCTTGGACCTAATACAATTACTGAATTTAACGGTACAGTTTGGGCTCCAAATGTTGCTCAAAGCTTAATCTACAGAATTGAAGGTCGTGAATTAGACTTAAGAGTTCGAATTACTTCAAGTGCTGCAAATGTACTTCTTAAAGGTTATGGAATATACTACGGTCGTCAAGATCAGATAGTAACTGGAATTAAGAACCGCGAAGTTCAGAACTTTGATGGAACAATTGACAATCTTAATGAGTTTACAATTACTAACTTTTTACCAGATTCAGAATTGTTAAAAGTTTACCACGTACAGACTGGTCAAGTATATGTATATGGAACTAACGGCTTCTCACTTGATGGTCATAAAGTTGTTTTCCCAGTTGACACATTTGATGGTCTTGGAAGCGTAACTTTAGTATTTGATCAATTGGTAGGAGCTTCGTTTGATAACTCAGATAGTAATGCTGCATTATTAACTGCTAACTTCCTTGGAAGTACTGATCCAAGTATTGATAGATCTCAAAACGGTCGCGGTATTCTATTAAGAAGACCAGATGGAACGTTAAGAGAAATAACACTTGATAACTCTGATAATATAGTAATATTGTCGGTGCCATAAGGAGAAGTGTATGGGAAGTCCTGTAAATTTAATTAGCTCAAATCCTAGAAGTAATCTAATTATCAATGGCGGAATGCGATTTGATCAACGTAGAGAAGGCGCTGTATTTTCAACTATTGGCGGTTCTAATAGCACTTATGTGTGCGATCGTTGGAGACAAGATAGAGATATATCTGCAACTACTGTTACTTCAAGATCTAGTGCTGCACCTCCAGCTGGATTTACTCATTTTCAAAGATTAAGTGTAACTACAGGTGCCAGTGTAACAGCTTCTCAATTTTCTGAGTGGATACAGCAAATAGAATCTACAAATACTGTAGATTTAAAATTTGGCACTGCACAAGCAGAAAGCTTAGGTTTAAGTTTTTGGATTAGATCAAGTATTGCTGGACCTAGTTCTGGTGTTATCAGAAATGCAAGTAGATCTTATGTTTTTAGTTTTAATATTGATGTTGCCAATACATGGGAATATAAAACAATAACTATTCCTGGTGATACTAGTGGCACTTGGATAATTGGCGATCCTGGGGCTGCTGGTTTAGTATTAGGTTTTTGCCAAAGTGCCGGAACAACATATAGAACAACTGCTGGATCGTGGCAAACTGGAATATTTGTTGGAGCCACTGGCGGAAATAATATTACTGCCGTAACAGGTGCAACTTATGATCTTACTGGAGTTCAATTAAAAATTGGAGCTCCAAGAGAATTTGAACACAGAAATTTTGCTCAAGAACTTGCTCTTTGTCATCGATATTGCGAAGTTATGAGACCTTCACCTGGAGCAGGGATTGCCTCAGGATTATTTGCAAATACAGGTGTTGGATCGGCAATTATACATTATCAAGTTAAACGAGTAAATCCTGCAATTTCGGTAACTAATGCAACTTCATTTAGAATGAATAATGCTAGTAATAATTTTAGGGTTGTTTCTGTTAATTCAGCTTTTTCTTCGCTTAATTCGGCAGTGCTTTCTTTTAATGCAACATCACTGCCTGCAAACGCTCCATTCAATTTGGATGTTGATAATGCAAATGGCGTTGGAGTAATCACATTCGATGCAGAATTTTAAAGAGGAATAATGGGACAGAAACTTAGAGAAGATAAAATTGGAGCATTAAGTCATAACGCAGGAATTATTGCTATGACGGCATCTGGAGCAAATCCAGCTTGGTTAACTATTGGTGGCCAACAATATAAAGTAGCTTCTAACTTATTAAGAACTATCACTGCTGATGTAACTTTGGCTGCAAATACTTCTTATCAAGTTTTTGCGGTAATTATTGCTGGAACTGTGCAAATTAGAATTAGTTCAAACAATAATTCAGTTGGACCTAGTGGATTTAGTGCTTGGAGATTGTTAGGCAGCTTTTTAACAAATGCTTCTGCAGTCTTTGGTACTTTTAATTCACCTGATGTATCCTTTGGATTTGTATCACAAGGTAATGCAAACCCAGTTGGAATGATAGTTCCATCAATGTTAACAGAAGTTCAATTCCAAGCTCTTAATGGTACATCTTGGATATTAGCTGATGGACGAAGTGTTGCAAGTTCTGCTTATGCAACTATCACAGGTATAACTACAGCACCTGACTTAAGAGGTCAGTTTCTTCGTGGTAAGAATAATGGTAGAGGTGATGGTAATCAAAACCCTGATGGCGATGTTTCTTTAGGAGCAACTGCTGGAGATGCGATAAGAAATCTCAGTATGACTGGTGAATTTAATGGATTAAATCTAAATGCTACTGGTTCCGGTGTAATGTCAAAAGTAGCAGCAGCTGGTGCGAATAATAATACTTGGTCTGGAGCAACTGGTTCAAGAATTAATTTTAACTACAGCGCTTCATCACAGGTACCGGTTGCCAATGATAATAGACCAAAAAATGTAACAGTTAATTATTTTGTAAAGATTAACTACTAAGGATAGATATGAGTTTAATTGGAAAAGGTTCTTCATCATTAAGAAAGAAAGATGTTCAAGAGCAAAAAAATATAGCTCTTGGCTTCAAGAAGATTCGTTTTGCTCATAGAGCAACTGCCGGTGAAGTTGGTATCAATTTAACATCCTTAATTACCCCTTCTGAAATGACTGCAAATGGATTTGTAAATCCATCTGTGGCAGAACTATCTCGTGCACAACTTAGCCTTTATAGAAATAACTTAAAATTAATTAGTTCTTTACGTGGTCTATTAGTAGATCAATTATCTTATATTGTGTCTTCTGGCACATCTATTGTTTTTATTGACTTTGTGGCTGAAGAAGGCGAAATCTTTCAAGGCTGGATGGATGAAACACCAACTACTAGCTTATCAGTTGTAGACGGTTCTCCAATAGTTGCATCTGGAATATTATTAGCTGGTCAAACAGATTTTAATATCGGAATGCCAATCCCTTTAAATCAAAACCCTGCACAACAAATTGGCGCGGTTATGGTATTTGCCGATCGTGGCCTTCAATATCGTAAAGTTGGAAATGTTGTCAGCGGAGATGGAGACTACA
>LNEN01000304.1 GCA_001464155.1 Cytophagales bacterium Ga0077538
GCTGTTAAGGCAAAAACTGTTTTCGTTCCAAGAAAGGCAACGGTTGAAGAAGTGCTGGCGCTCATGCAACAAGCGCACCTTCATTTTCCGGTCATCTTCAAACCAGACTTAGGTGAACGAGGATACCGTGTAAAAAGAATTTATAATGAAGCTGATTCCACTGCTTATGTTCAGTCTTTTGATTTTGATTTTCTCATACAAGAGCTTGTAGAGCTACCGCTGGAGTTTGGTGTGTTCTACAAAAGACTGCCCTCTGAAAAGAGCGGAGTTGTTTTTTCCATTGTCGGTAAGGAAATGCTCACCGTAGTGGGCGATGGAAGGCAAACACTCCAAGAGCTCATCCTGAAGAAAGACCGCGCAAAACTGCAATGGGAAAAACTAAAACACGCACATACCAATCGATTGGCTGCAATTATTCCTGCTGGTGAAATAGTCTTGCTCAATCCCATCGGAAATCATTGTTTGGGCACAACTTTTTTAAACAGCAATTCTCTCATATCAGAACAACTCTCTGCGAGCTTTGACAACATTAGTAAACAAGTTGATGGCTTCTATTATGGCCGCTTCGACTTACGTTGTGCTTCATTGGAAGATCTGACAGCAGGAAAAGTAAAGGTGCTGGAGTTAAATGGCTGTGGAGCAGAGCCAGCACATATTTACCAACCTGGCTATTCCTTTTGGAAAGCGGTTTATGAAATGTTACTCCATTGGCAAAGTATCTACCGCATTGCTGTCGAGAATAAACAGCTTGGTGTACGCTATCTTTCTTTCAGAGAGGTAAAAGCGTATTACAATAAATTTCAACTTGCCGTAAAGCCATGAGCATCCTGATCGCTTTTGCACTGGCATTTTCCTTCAGCTTTATTGGAACCATTCCGCCAGGTACCTTGAATCTAAGTGTCTTGCAACTCGGGTTAGAGAATAAGTTAAAAGCTGCCTGGCAGTTTTCCATTGCTGCCGCGCTTATCGAATATCCTTATTGCTGGATCGCCATTCGATTTGAAAAACTCATCACTTCTTCTCCAACGATCGTTGAAAATTTTGAACGCATCGGAGCAATCGTAATGCTGGTACTCGGCATCCTAAACCTGATCTCGTTAAGAAAGCAACACATTAAAAAAGTAGATGCCAAAGAGTATGGTTTTACCACTGGACTTATATTAGGTGTTCTCAATCCGTTGGCAATGCCGTATTGGATTGCCATTACGGCTTATTTAAAAAGTCAACGGTGGTTAGTGCTTGATACTTTCGCAGAGCTACAAGCGTATTTAATTGGAGTCGTATTAGGAGCTCTTTCTTTTTTCATGGTCGCTGCCTACCTGGCGCAACGCGTGGCCGTATACCTCAAAGGCAATTCTGTATTAAAGTACATTCCGGCAATCACGCTTATTATACTAGGTCTATACGGACTTATTCACTCTTTAAGGTAAGCAGCGAGCTGCCCTGAGTCGTCACACTCAATTTCGCCAGCGCACCCTGTATAAAAGGAAGATTAGGTTGCTGGTGCCCGATGGGGAAGTTGAACGCAATAGGATAGGAATATTCCTGTGTGTGAAAGCGTACCATTTCTTTAACAGATTCACCAAAGGCCAAGGTAGACTCCGTGATGTCTGTAAAATGTCCTACTACTAAGCCGGCAAGTTCAGCAAGTTTATCAGCGCGTTTAAGCTGAACAAGCATTCGATCGATCTTATAAAAATATTCTCCCACATCTTCGATGACGAGAATTTTGTTCTTCGTATCCAACGCTGATGCCGTGCCTAGTGAATCCACTAAAAGCGAAAGATTGCCACCCACCAAGTTTCCTTCTCCTTCACCGATTCTGTTGAAATTATCATGCGCTACTTCCATGGCTTCTCCCTTCCCGAAGAGAAGTGCTTGAAGAGCTGCCACTGACATTTTTTGTTCATCACTGGTAAAAAGTATGGGCATGGTGCCGTGTATACTTTCAATGCCAAGTGTTTGTAGCTTAAGATGAATGGACGTGATGTCACTAAAACCAATAATCCATTTTGGCTTCTTCAACAGTTTTCCAAAATCAAGTTGATCGAGAATGCGTGTGCTTCCATAACCCCCGCGCGCACAAAAAATAGCATGCACGTTTTCATCCTCAATCATTTCTTGAAAATCAGCTTTGCGGTTAGCATCGTTTGCCGACAGATAAGAATGCTCCTTTGTGAAAAGATGTTTACCGAACTTCACGTGCAGGCCCCATGATTCCAACATGCTTTTTGCTTTCAAGGCAACCTCTTCATCCAGTTTACGGGCAGGTGCAATAATGGCAACCGTGTTTCCTTTGGTTAAGTAAGGGGGACGTATCATAGGTAAAAATAAAAAGCCCCTCTGAAAATCAGAGAGGCCTTCCTTAAAATCGTACTAAAATTAGTTTTTAGGTGTTGTGGGGGCAGTGGTTGGTGTTACACCCATTTTCTTTAGTACCAGGTCAGAGATGTCTGCACTTGGCTCGCCATACAAGATCACATCCAAACCGCCAATTTGTTGGTTTAGGATAAAGGTAAAGGCATTCTCTTTTGCTACGTCTTCAATGGCCTTACCCACTTTCGCATAAACAGGCTCCATTAAAAGAGTTTGTTTCTTCTGCACTTCTGCTTGCGCATCTTGTTGCATTTTTTCAAGGTTTGCCTGTAGTTGCTGCAACTCTCTTTCAGTATTTTGTCTTACCGCATCCAGCATTCCCTTTGCTTCCAGGTTCTTTTTCAATTGGTTTTGAAGCGATTGAAGGTCTGTATCAATCTGTTTGAACTCTGGCATTTGGCTAAAAATATAATCTACATCAGCATAGCCAATTTTTGATGCTGATTGAGCATTTGCTACAGATGCAACGAATCCGAAAGCAAAAAGAAAAAGTAGTGTTCTCATGGTTGATAATTCAAAGTTCAAATTTATAAATCTAGTTTAACGGTTAGTTCTTCACAGTATCATTAGGATCTCCCAACCCCAATGCTTCGAGCACAAAATCGGTATAGTCATAGCGCGGGTCGGTGTAAATCATGACCAACTGACCCGCTTTATCAAACACAATCGCCAAGTTGTTTTGCTTGGCAACCTTATCGGCAGCGTCCCAAATTTTATCCAGTACCGGTTTTATCAATTCTTGTTTTTTCAAAAAATACAACCCCTCAAATCCAAAAGCCTTCTTTTGATACTCTTTCAATTCGCTTTCTTTTTTACGGATCGCCTCAGTGCGTTCCTTCTTCATCTCATCGGTAAGAAGAACTTGCTCTGCTTGTAAGGCAGCATACATGCCCTCAATTCCCTTCATCATCTCTTGCGCTTCCTTTTCCCACGCCTGAGAGAGCTGATTGATTTCGTCTTCAGCCTTTTTATACTCAGGCATTTTCTTCAGGATATAATCCGTATCGATGTACCCGAACCGCTGAGCTTTTACAAAAGTCAGGCCGAAAATGCATAAAAATATTGTAATCAGCAGTTTTCGCATGATTATCGCAGTTGTTGTCCGATTGTAAAGTGAAACTGTGCACCACTAGGCTGTTTGCCTCTTGTTCCCAGCGGCACTGTGTCAAATCCGTAGGCCCAGTTCAATCCAATTAAACCAAAAGCAGGCATGAAGATACGCGCTCCAAAGCCTGCAGCTCGATACATGTCAAAAGGATTAAATTCTTCATAACTGCCCCAGTTATTTCCACCTTCAACAAAGCCAAATCCATAAATGGTGGCTGTGTTTCCTGTAGTAATCGGGTAGCGGAGCTCCAAGCCAAACTTGTCGTAGGCAATACCTCCTCGCACCGAAGTATTTGCGCCCAGTACATTGCCTCCGTAATCAGGAGGCGTTAAAACGTTGTTCTCATATCCACGCAAGCCAACCACTTCTTGTCCTAACACAAAAGAACTGAATCCACCAGAAAGTCCATCGCCACCCACATAGAAGCGTTCAAAAGGACCAATGCCTGTTTTCTCCACATTATATGCTCCCAAGAAACCAAAGTGCGCTTTGGCCTCCACTACCAATTTCTTTTTACGATCTAAAGGCAAATAGAACTTGGCATCAAACATCCACTTGTGGTATTCCTGAAATTTATTCTTTTCCTCTCCTGATAAATTTGCGTAGTCTTTATCATTGAAGGAAGAATAAGGGGGCGTCAGCGTAACGGCTAATGATATCTGAGATCCTTGTGACGGGTAGCGTGGATCATCAATGTTACTTCTGGAAATCGCGGTGATTAAAGAAAGTGCATAAGACTGACACGTACTACATCCCAAGCCATAATTGATGTTGTTGAGATCGAATGCAGAGAAAGAGAGAGTGTTGTTCAACGTAAAATAATTGTCAGGCCACTCGAGGAAACGACCTAGGCCCACCATTACGTTATCCAACTTAATGAGTGAGTTCAGGTCGTTATAACTTGACGCACCTGGCCCCACTGATCTTGAAAAGGATTTTGAATAACTCAATGTCAGTGAGTGTGGCTTACGGCCGCCTAACCAAGGCTCTGTAAATGAAAAATTATAATTCTGGTATGATCTGCCGTTTGCCTGCGCCTGAATGGAGAGACGTTGTCCATCCCCCACAGGCAGTGGATTCCACTCTTTTAGATTCGGCACATTTCGCAATGAGAAATTATTGAAGGTTAGGCCAAGCGTACCCACAAAACCAAACTGACCTCCCCAACCTCCAGAAAGTTGAATCTGATCATTGGATTGTTCTTCCAGCTGCCAATTAATATCAACCGTTCCGTTGGCAGGATTCGGTTGAATGTCTGGAGAGACCTTGGCAGGATCGAAATAACCCAACTGACCAAGGCGCTGTTGCGTACGAATAATGTCTGAACGTCTGAACTTCTGACCCGGATAAGTGCTAAGTTCTCTTCTGATCACGTGATCACTGGTACGCGCATTGCCGCTGAAGGTAACTTCATTTACAATGGCTTGTTCCCCCTCTCTGATGCGCATCTCTACATCAATAGAGTCTCCCTCTACCACACGTTCAAACGGTTTTATATCAAAGAATAGGTATCCATCATCCATGTACAAGCCACTGATGTCCATTCCTGTTTTCTGATCGAAAGAAATTTTTCGGGCTAACAACTCACCGTCATACACATCACCCTTTTTGATGCCCAAAATAGATTTAAGTGTAAGATCATTGTGTAAATAATTACCCTTCCAAGTAATGTTTCTAAAGTAATACTTAGGGCCTTCATAAACTTTCATCGCAATGTTTACGGTGCCTTTCTGAGCTGCAAAAACTGTGTCGGTCAACACTTCTGCATCACGATAACCCTTTGAATTGTAAAAGCTGATTAATTTCTTTTTATCCTCTTCATAATCTGTTTGAATGTACTTAGAGCCAGCAAAAATGTTCAGCTTAATGTTGTCATTTACAAACGCCTTCACTTCTCTCCAACTCACAGAGTCTCCCATTTTCCAAAATGGCTGCGTGAGCAAGCTGCGGAAGATTGTTCGATGAATGGAAATACGGGCATACTCATGGGTAGACTTTAGTTTCCCTTTCAATTTGCCCGCATCGATGTTCTGATTTCCTTCAATGGTAATCTTGTTGATCTTAACTTTAGAATAGGTGTTAACGTTAATGTTTAACTTAATCCCTTCACGGTTTAAAGTGTCACGCTCCTGAATGATTTTTACATCCGTATTTAGAAATCCTTTCTTCACAAAATGCTTGCGCACCGCATTTTCTGTGTTGCGCACTAAGGCATCGTTTACAATTTTTCCACGAATAAGATTGAGGTCTTCTTTTAGGGCAGTTTCCTGACTCTTACTGATTCCTGTAAAATAAAAAGCCGTTAGTCTTGGACGCTCTGATAGCTGTAACGACAGGTACACATTGCTTCCTTCAATGCGATCCACCTTTATGGATACATCCCCGACCAAACCGTGTTTCCACAGCCTCCGAATGGCTCCGGAAATAGCGTCTCCCGGGATTTTTATTTTATCGCCAACCTTTAAGCCCGTCAGCGCGATCATTGAATTCTTATCCAACACATTTAGTCCAACTACTTCAATGCCCGCTAAGGTATACTCACCTGGGTTTGCGTAATTAAGGTTAGAGTCAACAGAAGCGTTTGTAGCCTTCTCGCGACTTTTTCTGAATTGTGCTGAAACTGCTGTTGCAAAAAATGTAAGCAGTAAAAAAATAAGTACAGGTTTCTTCATTATCCCACAGGATTCAATTGCTCACTTGTTTTTCCAAATCTTCGTTCGCGTTGCTGATACGACCAAATGGCTTCATATAAATTCTCTTTTCTAAAATCCGGCCATAACGTTGGTGTGATGTATAGCTCGGTATAGGCAATTTGCCACAATAAAAAATTACTGATCCGCAACTCTCCGCTGGTCCGAATCAACAACTCCGGATCTGGGATGCCAGCCGTTTCCAAATAGTTCTCAATAAGGGAATCATTCACCGCTTCCGGATTAAGGCTGCCCTGTTTAACTTCTTGCGCTATTTTTTTAACTGCTTCCGTAATCTCCCAACGACCAGAATAGCTCAAGGCAAGGATCAGGGTAAGGCCATCGTTTTTACTGGTCTCATTTTTTGCCCACTGCAGGTTATCCTGGCAATCTTTGGGCAAGTGAGAAGTATCTCCGATGGTCTTTAACTTCACCTGATTATCCATCAAGGTTTTTATTTCCTTCTTAAGCGTATTGACCAGCAACTCCATCAACCCCTCTACTTCCTCCTTCGGCCTGTTCCAATTTTCTGTTGAAAAGGCGTAAAGCGTGAGGTATTTAACCCCTAACTCCCCACAAGCCTCGGTAACATCCTTCACGGATTGGACTGCATTTCGGTGGCCAAAAATGCGCATGGCACCTTTTTTCTTAGCCCAACGGCCATTCCCGTCCATTATAACGGCAATGTGACGTGGTAAATTATTGGGGTCTATATGTTCGCGGAATGAGGCCACAAGGCGGCAAAAATAAGGATAATAAGTTATTGGTTAGTAGTTAATTGTTGACAGAGTTTAAAGCCGCTTGCTGGCTAAGAAAGACAGGGTTGGGTCTTAAAAAAGGCTATTTGTAAGGATTGCCCGGACAAGGAATGGTGTAAAAGGTACGGGTAAGGGTTAAACCCAGGTAGAAGTAATTGTCGTTATCGTTGGGGTTACCATACTGATAGTTTTTTCTTGCCGGATTCCCTTGCGAAACGTTATCGAGGTAGTCAAAAAATGTTTTACGCATGCTCCACTCCAACCCAAGATACCAAAGTGGATTAATGACGTACTTAAGGCCTACCCCCAACTGTACAGACGGCTGAACGCTACTGTACTCAGCGGCTTTCGTGGGGATGCCCGCCATACCAAAAAGGCCAAAACCGGTGACAACATAAGGCGTAAAACGAAGTGGTCTTTTTTCGCTGCGCCAGTCTAAAAAGTGGTATTCGGTAGCAAGGGAAAGCTCGTATAAAAAAATATTAAAGGAGGCGTTGCGCTCAGTCGCAAAAGCATCAATAGGCCGTTTAGCATCACTGGCACCAATTTTACCTGCTGTTAAGGCCGTACGAAAACTTACAGAACGGCTTATATTGGATCGGTAAGCAATCATGCCTGCCGGTTTAGAGTTGAGAATATTAAAGTTCCTGGCTAAATCTCCCGTGTAGTTAAACGAGCCAATGCCAAAGGCTACTTCAGAACTCTGTGCTCTAGCAAGAAGGGTGGATAGAAAAAGAAAAAGGGTTAATCTGAATAACATTACCTGAATTTCGCCTTGTGGAAGCTTTTTCCAATTATATACGAAAGACGTATGGTTGTCATTGTGTAGATATCTCGATCTTTTGAATTGCCGCGGTAACTTCCCACCTGCTCATGTCCAAAACCACTCACTACAGTTGGGAAAACCGTGGAGTTTGTTGGAATACGATTACTCATAATCTGACCAACCTTTTCACTCGCATTAGGATTAACTTCATCTGAGCGGTACGACATGCGCTGCGCTTCGGGGCTTAATAGGTCAAGGTCTACGTAATTATGGCTCACGTCATCAATGTAGTCCGTGAAAAGGTAACGGAATCCAAACTCACCAGAAATATCCATTACTTCATTAATACGGAACCTTGCTCCAATTCCAAAGGCTATAGCAATCTGAATTTTATTGTAAGGCTTAATAC